>CALGRC010000206.1 GCA_937959315.1 uncultured Clostridia bacterium
TTTTTGCCACAATAAACCTCCCTATCCTAACTACCTTTCAAATTGTTTTTAAAACTGTTAAAAATATTTTTTATTCCGCTCGTTTTATATAAAAAATATTCCTAGGCAACTGCAAATAGATATTACATCCGTTCCAAAACCACTAGCTATTATTATATCATATTTTTTCCAGAAAGCAATAAAAACTTTTGCTATTCTGTCAACCTTTACAAATAGTATGATCCAACCATACAGATTTATACAGGCGAACCATAAAAAACGCTGCTTCCAAAAACAGAAACAGCGTTTTTTATAAAAGCTGGGAAAAAGATGTAATATAGCGGTCTGAAAGCACCTGTATTTGCCGCTGGTATGGCGCAGAAGCGCGGTCATAAACGCCAACCACCGTAAAACCAGCCGCTTTTGCCGTTTGGATACAGTGCAGCGAATCTTCATATACGCAGGCTTGCGGCACCTCAATGCCCAGCCGCTTTGCCGCCTCAAAAAAAATAGCCGGATCATCTTTTCCTACGCCCACCTCATCGCAGGTTAAAACAAAAGAAAATTCCTGCAAAATTCCACACCGTTCCAGCGCAGCGCAAGCAAGTTCATGATTGGTCGCCGTTGCCACACACAGCCGGACGCCCTGTTTTTTTCGGTACCCTATGTACTGCGCCGCATAAGGCTTGAGCAGCAGCGTATGGCGGTATTTTTCAGCCACTGCGCCATAAATATATGCCATAATGTCCTCTGCTGAAACAGGTAAATGAAAAGTACGGACAAAATAATCAGACGACTCCCGAAAGCTCATAGTGCGTACCCGGTCGTTCAAATCAGGAGGCGGGCAGACGCCGGCCTGCCGCAAAAAATCTGCGCCAACGTCTTCCCACGCATCCATTGAATCTAACAGCGTCCCATCCAAATCAAAAATGTCCGCCTTGCAGGCATCATTCAGAAATGACTTTTTCAATTTGCGTCACCAATTTCTGCCCATCTACCACATCAAAATTGACAATTACCCGCATCCCCTCGGTGATGCCAAGCTTTTCCATATCCCGCCGGCATCTTTCGCCAGTCTGGTAACGGATTTTTTCACCTTCCGTAGTTACTTCAATATAATCTTCCCCAATGGTGTTCAAAGTACCCGCATAGCTGTAATCGCTGATGTATTCATCCGTTTTCAGCGGATTCCCTGAATCGCCACCCTCTTCCTGTCCGGTACTTTCCCCAGCCGGCTGGGATTCCTGCGCGCCTTCCCCAGTATCCTGCGTCTGTGCCGTATCCTGGTTTGGCGTTGTTTGCTGCTGGCTGCCACAACTGGAAAAAACAAATAAAAAAATCGCACAGATTGCTAAAAATTTTATTTTCATTTTCTGCCTCCTTGTGTTATACTAGAGTAGTATGTTTCTATCATATAAAGAATATGATGATTTGTCAATATTTTTATCCAACTTTCAAGGTTCAAGGAGTGAGGGCAACATGAAACAAACCGTTTGCATCCTGTTTGGCGGCAAATCTACAGAATACAGCATATCCCTTCGCAGCACTGCGTCTGTACTGGAAAACCTGGACAGGGAACGGTATGACATCATTACCGTTGGCATTACCAAGGATGGAAACTGGCGTCTATACGATGGGCCTTCTGACGCAATTGCATCAGATAGCTGGTACAGCGGCAAGCTCAAGGAAGCCGCCATCATCAAGGACGGGCTTTTGGTACTGGAAGACAGCCGTACATATACCAAACTGCACATTGACGTAGTATTCCCGGTGCTGCATGGCAAAAACGGCGAAGACGGCACCATACAAGGCCTTTTGGAATTATCCGGTATCCCCTATGTCGGGACCGGCGTGTTAACATCCTGCATCGGCATGGACAAAGCGTTTGCCAAACTGGTTTTCGCCGCCGCCGGTATTGACCAGGCCAACTGGCTGGTAATCCAGGATTACGAGATGGCGCATTTTGATGAAATTGCCGCACAGGCAGAACAAAAACTGGGATATCCTATGTTTGTGAAACCGGCCAATACCGGATCTTCCATCGGTATTGGAAAGGCCAAAAACCGCATGCAGCTCAAAGCGGCCGTACAGGAAGCCTTCCGGTTCGACCGCAAAGTGTTAGTGGAAGAATTTATGACCGGCCATGAAGTAGAATGCGCCGTGCTGGGCAATTATCAGGATATCTCCGTTTCTTGCGTGGGGGAAATACTAGCGTCGCAGGAATTTTACACTTTTGACGCCAAATATTCAGACGACTGTCCTAGTACATTGATTATTCCGGCAAAGCTGCCGCCAGATGTTTCAGAAACCGTACGGAAAAATGCGGCCAAAGCTTTCCGCGCATTGGACGGTTACGGACTATCGCGGGTAGACTTTTTTGCTGACGGCGGCCGGGTGCGCATCAATGAAATTAACACTATGCCCGGGTTTACCAACATCAGTATGTATGCCAAACTGTTTGCGCAGGAAGGGGTCCCCTACCGCGAACTGCTCACCCGGCTCATCGAACTGGCAGTCAGGAAGTGATAGTATGGACAATAGACCCATTGGTGTATTTGACTCTGGACTGGGCGGCCTAACCAGTGTCCGGGAACTACAACGTGTCCTGCCAAAAGAAAGCATTGTCTATTTTGGCGATACCGGCCGCGTCCCTTACGGGTCGCGTTCAGACAAGACGATTTTAAAGTATACCCAAAGTGACATCCGGTTTTTGCGTTCTTTTGACATCAAATTGATTATCGTCGCCTGCGGTACTGCCAGTACTGTGGCACTACCGCATATCCACAGCGATGTGCCGCTGCTGGGAGTCGTAGAACCGGCCGTCAAACGGGCGGCAAATGTAACGCAAAACGGTAAAATTGGCGTGATTGGCACACAGGGGACCATATCCAGCAAAAAATACGAAACGTATATCCGGCAAATCAACCGGGACCTGCAAGTATTCAGCGCCGCTTGCCCGTTGTTTGTCCCGTTGGTGGAAAACGGCTGGCTTACCGGCGATATTACACGCCTCACAGCTGAGGCTTACTTGAAACCGCTTCAAAAGGCAAATATTGATACGCTGATTCTGGGATGTACTCACTATCCGCTGTTGCGGCGGATAATTTCCGAAGTTATGGGGCCGGATGTCACACTGGTTGACCCCGGGGCAGAAACCGCTCTGTTCGCAAAAAAACAGCTTCGTGCAGCAGGAAAACTGGCCGAAAGCCCGCAGCCAAACCAATACCGCTACTATGTCAGCGATTCCGTACGCAATTTTTCTGAAATTGCCGGCATCTTTTTACATAAGGATATCAGCAGCCTAATACAGCAGGTCAATATTGAACAATATGAAAAGGAGAACCCATATGGACGATAAAAAATATGTCATCCAAATTTCTGGTATGCAAGCTTATGAGGGGGACGCCGAGCCGAATGATGTAGAACTTATCACTGAAGGCGCCTATTTTTATCAAGACGGCAAATATTTTGTGGAATATGAAGAATCGGAAGTCACCGGTATGGCCGGCACCAAAACCTGTATTGAAATTGACAAGGACTATGTCGCGCTCGTCCGAAACGGCAGCGTCAATACCCAAATGCTATTTATGCGGGACAAGACTACTACTTCCTATTACAATACACCGTACGGGATGATGGTCATCGGCGTCTTGTCAAACCGGGTGGAATCCCATCTAGACCTGCACGGCGGGCAAGTGGAAGTGGAATACTTCATGGATATCAACAATCAGCGGACAGGGACTAATAACTTTATGATAAACATACGGGAGGCTTAAAACCAATGACTGACGTGATAACCAATATTAAAAAACAGATTACCAGCGCCGTCCGCGGTGCGATGAACAAGCTGGAGCAGACAGATATGCTGCCCGCCGGGACCGCCGCACAGGCAGAAATTGAAATTGAAATACCAAACGACCGTAAAAATGGCGATTTTTCTTGCAATGCTGCTATGAAACTGGCAAAAAATGCAAAAAAAGCGCCGCGCATAATTGCGGATGCTATTTGGGACGCCATTGAAACCGAACACACCTATATTTCTAAAGTGGAAGTTGCCGGGCCGGGTTTTTTAAATTTTTACTTGGATAATACCTGGCGGACAGACGGCCTGCGTCAAATTATGCAGCAAAAAGAAAACTTTGGGAAAATCAATGTTGGGCACGGCGCGAAAGTAATGGTGGAATTTGTGAGCGCCAACCCCACCGGTCCCATGCACATGGGCAATGCGCGCGGCGGCGCTTTGGGCGACAGCCTGGCCGCCTGCCTAGACTGGGCTGGATATGATGTAACGCGCGAATTTTACGTAAACGATGCAGGGGCACAGATTGAAAAATTTGGAAAATCTTTGGAAGCGCGTTATATGCAGCTATTAAAGGGGGAACATGCTTTTCCATTCCCCGAGGACGGCTACCAGGGGGACGACATCCGCGAGCATGCTAAAAACTTCATTGCCATCTACGGCGAAAAATACATTGACTGTGATAGTAACACCCGCCAAAAAGCATTGGTGGAATATGCGCTGGAGCTTAATATTCAAGCGCTCAAACGGGATTTGGAAAAATACCGCATCACTTATGATGTCTGGTTCCGCGAAAGCGTACTGCACAAAAACGGCGAAGTCGCACAGACCATTGAAAAACTGCGCAAAAGCGGCTTGACATATGAAAAAGACGGTGCCCTGTGGCTAAAAACCACTGAATTTGGCTGCGAAAAAGACGAAGTCCTGATCCGTGCCAACGGAATCCCCACTTATTTTGCTGTGGATATTGCCTACCACCACAACAAATTCGCCGTGCGCGGATTTGACAAAGTTATCAATGTATGGGGGGCCGATCATCACGGCCACGTAGCGCGCATGAAAGGGGCTATGGACGCTATCGGCATTGACTCTGGCAAACTGACCATTATCATTATGCAGTTGGTTCGGCTCATGCAGGGCGGTGAAGTGGCAAGAATGTCCAAACGGACTGGAAAAATGATTACCATGTCTGACCTTATTGAAGAAATTGGTGTCGACGCGGCACGATTTTTCTTCAATCTCCGCCAGGCGGGCAGCCATCTGGATTTTGATTTGGATTTGGCAGTTGCGCAAAACAGCGACAACCCTGTGTTTTACGTGCAATATGCCTATGCGCGTATCCGCAGTATTTTACGCAATTTGGAAGCAGAGGGTATAACGCTTGCACCAACCGAAACAGTTGATTTATCCCTGCTCAAAGAACCGGAAGAAATCCAGTTGATGGAAATTCTGCTTTCCTTGCCGCAGGAAATCTGCACAGTAGCCGAAACGCTGGAACCCAGCCGCTTAACGCGGTACATTTTGGATGTTGCATCCACTTTTCACCCGTTTTATGGCGCCTGCCGTGTCAAATGCGATGACCCGGCCCTGATGCAGGCCCGGCTTACACTGGTAAACTGCACCCGCATTGTCATGGAAAATGTGCTGGGACTGCTAAAAATCACTGCTCCGGAAAGGATGTAATTTCCCAAAGAAAAAAATTTGGCACTGTAAAGTAAAAATGAAAAAATAGGCCGCGAAATCAGCAAATATCGTTACACA
>CALGRC010000207.1 GCA_937959315.1 uncultured Clostridia bacterium
CTTTTTTTACAGCCGTTTGCGGCGGGACCTGCGCTTTTTCACCGCATAACGTACAGCCGGCGCAAAACGACACCTTTCCGGTAAAAACGCCGGTGATCGTCTCAATAATTTCCTGCGACAAAAATTGCGCCTGGTGATGAATCACAATGCGTTTTGGCGCAATGGAAATCAGCGTAGAAAGCAGCATATCATTTTCATTAATGCCCAATGCCGACACTTCACACGCCGCATCTTCCAAATCATCCGCCTTCACCGCCCGCCCATGGTCATCCAGCAGCAGATAATGGTACCCGTCAGTGGGCAGAATATGCACCTCATCATATTGGGAATCCTGCATATCAACAAAAAACTTGAGCAATTTGATGAATTCCAGATATTCTTTTTTGACAATAAATTCGTCTACAACAAATTCCAAGTCGCTATCCAACACGGCAAAATACGGCTTCATACGAAAAGTTACAAACCCGCCGAGCTGCACACTGCGTTCCGTTTCTAAATACTGTTCCAGCGGTTTGCGCAGCTTATCCAGTTCCAATCCATTACACAGACGGCCGCAAATGGCTGCTTTTTCATCCCGGTTAAAATAACAAAACCGGGTATCCAGCGCCCGGTTGATATAGTCCCGAATGGCATCCTGGCAGATGAGTTCCACAGCACAATTTAAAACCGCATCTTTATCCTCTGCACACTGCCCAAACTCTATCACAAACACCGTCCCGCGGCCTGTTAAACGTCTGCTGATACTGCAATGGTTCTGATACAGACGTTCCAATACTTGCTCAGCCGACGGGAACCTGTTTTTTTCAATGCAAAGCGTAAAACACAACGTTCTCACATCCCTCCTGTTTCGTAGTATGCGTTCCCACTCTGGTTCCTATACCGTTAAAATAGGCAAAACCGAACCAAAATCAGTCAGCGTTGCGCTTGACAATATGGCATATGGCTGCCGGCGTTTCTGAAAAAAAGCATCCATCTTTAAAAAATCTGGATGCCGGCGCACATCGCCGCAAAATACAACCGTCCCGTCTGGCAAACTGCCGGATGCACCTCCAATAAACCCATACGGATATCCAGGCAGCAAAATATTTCCCGGTGCAATCTGCAAAACAGCCAAACCGTTTTTGCGCGCTGCCGCGGCTATACCGGCGTCCGATGTGACAACCGCGTTTTCATCTACCACACATACATTACATTTTGTATAACCCTGCCGTACAGAAATCAGTACAGTGCTGCTATGATTCAGTTCCCGCAGCAAAACTGGGTCGGTCTGCGGCAGCAAATGGATTGCACGCCGCCCTACCCTCGCTACATTATATGCGGCATCTGCTGGGTAGTTCCTATCCAAAAGGGCAATACCAGGCTTCACAGCAATGCCATACGGACTTAAAAGCAACTGATAATATGAAAAACATGCCGGCACACAAACAGCGCAACCAGGATAGGGGAAACAAATCTGCAAATCCGGATGGCCACAAAGCGGCGGCGCTACTGCCGCACACCGGCAAGACAACAACACGTCCGCCCCAAGGCTGCGGATGGCCATGCGCATATCCTCTGGCATACGGAAATCGACAAGTACCGCCTGACGGCCTTCTTTTTTCTTCATCCAACACAAACCTTCCATTCTTTTTTATCGTATATATCACATTTCCAACTAAACTCCATATGATATAACAAGGTGTTTTCATCCTGCATGCAGGGAAAAGCACTTTTATATAGCTGCCGGGCCGGGCGCTGCGCCCTGCCCCGCAGCACTTTTTCCATTTCCATATATAAAAAAGGGCCATACGGCCCTTTTTTTACCAAATCCCCAGTACATGCTGCATCAGCAGACTAACCCCCGCAATGCCAACCCAACAGCAAAGGCCCATAAAAATCGGCTTGCCGCCTGTCTTGACCAGCTTGACAATATTGGTGTTGAGCCCAATCGCCGCCATAGCCATAATAATCAAAAACTTACTCAAATCACGCAACGGGCTGGTGATAAATGCCGGCAGCTGAAATACCGTGGTAACCACAGACGCCAATACAAAAAACAAAATGAAAAACGGAAAGATTTTCTTCAAACTCACACCCCGGCCGGCGCCGCTTTTTTCTTTCCTGGTACGGATCAATGCCAGCACCAGCGTAATAGGGATAATAGCAAGCGTCCGCGTCAGTTTGACGACCGTTGCACTGTCCAAAGTATTGCTCCCGTGCATACCATCCCAGGCAGCAGCCGCGGCCGTCACCGATGAGGTATCGTTGACCGCCGTTCCGGCGAACAGCCCAAACCCTTCATTGCTCAGCCCCAAAGCGCCGCCAAGTGTTGGGAACAGAAGCGCTGCAATCACATTGAACAAAAAAATAACAGAAATAGATTGGGCGATTTCTTCATCATCCGCTCCAATGACCGGAGCAGTTGCCGCAATGGCGGAACCCCCGCAGATGGAAGATCCAACCCCCACCAACATGGAAATTTTAGGCGGTACCCGCATCATACGGTACAATCCATAAGAAATTACCAACGAAGTTGTAATGGTTGCCACAATCACCGGCAGCGATTGCCAGCCCGTTTTGACAATGGCAGATAAGTTCATGCCAAACCCCAACAGCACCACTGCATACTGCAATATTTTTTTGGAAGTAAACGTAATCCCTGGCTGTAACGCCCCTTTATCCTTTAAAAACAAAGCAATGACCATCCCTGCTAAAATGGCAAACACCGGCCCGCCTACAACAGGAACCAACCGTCCCAGATACCATGCAGGAATGGCAATCGCCAGACACAGCAGAAGGCCTTTCCAATTCCGTTTGACAAATCCCATTTGACAAAATCCCCCTTTGTTTGTCATTGGTTCCAGTATACCATGGCAGGAAAGAAAAAGCAAACAAATACGGCAAAAAGGAAAGTAGTTTCAAAAGTCCATAAAAATAGCGCCATACTTATCGTATGGCGCCTATTTCCCTTAATCCCTGGCCCGCCAGCCATGATCCAGCGGGCCGTTGCCGTGCCCAAGCTGTAATCCGGCCTTTAGTGCGCCGGTCACATAATCTTTTGCATGCTGAACCGCCGTTTCCATGTCTTGCCCGGCAGCCAAACCGCATGCAATAGCAGATGACAGCGTACAACCGGTACCGTGCGTATTTTTGGTATCAATCCGCTCCCCTTCCAGCCAAACGGCAATCCCGTCCTTGTACAATAAATCTGCAGCTACCCCTTCCAAATGCCCGCCCTTAATGAGTGTATATCCGGAAAAGCCAATTTTTTCTGCCGCACACAGCATATCCTCCCGGTTTTGGATGGAAAGGCCGCTTAAAACCTCAGCTTCCGGAATATTGGGGGTAATAATATCAGCCATTGGAACCAAAGCCGTCAACAATGCTGCCTTTGCATCATCAGATATCAGCTTGCTGCCGCTGGTGGATACCATGACCGGGTCTACCACAACATTTTCTGCTCTGTATTGCCGCAGTTTATCCACAATCGCATGTATAATCCCCGCCGACGAAACCATCCCAATTTTAACAGCGTCCGGAAAAATATCGGTAAAAATACAGTCCAGCTGCTTAGCGGTAAATTCTGCCCCTGCATCCAATACGCCGTACACACCGGTAGTATTTTGTGCAGTCAGTGCGGTAACAACACTCATGCCATACAGCCCATGTGCTGCAAAGGTTTTTAAATCCGCCTGGATGCCTGCGCCGCCGCTGCAGTCCGACCCTGCAATCGTCAAAACGGTTTTCATATCCCATCCTCCTTTACAATCATATCAGACAACGCCCGCAGCTTCCTTGTAGCCGCACCAATATCCGGCTGTGCAAATACCGCCGACACCACAGCCACACCCGCAATGCCAGAACCAGCTAACTGCCCCATAGTTCCCGGGCCAATCCCGCCGATGGCCACTACCGGAATGTCCACGGCCTCGCAGATGGCCCGCATCTCCTCCCGGCTCAGGGACTTGGCGTCCTTTTTGGTGGAGGTGGGGAACACCGCGCCCACGCCGATGTAGTCCGCACCGGCGGCCTGGGCGGCCACGGCGGTCTCCACCGTGTTGGCGGAGATGCCCAGGATCTTATCGGGGCCGATCATGGCCCGCACGTCCTTGCCCACGATGTCGCTCTGGCCCACGTGGACGCCGTCGGCGTCCAGCTCCAGGGCGATGTCGATGGCGTCATTGACTACAAAGGGAACGCGGCGCGCTGCTGCGGCGGCCTGGAGCTGCCGGGCCTCCGCCAGGAAAGCACCGTGCTCCATCTCCTTTTCCCGGATCTGGAGGAAGGTGGCGCCGTTTGCCAGCACG
>CALGRC010000208.1 GCA_937959315.1 uncultured Clostridia bacterium
TCGTCCAGCTTGAAGAGGATATAGGGGCTTGGAGAAAACCTGATATACCGTTGATCCAGCAGGTAACCGGCAAAAAAGCCCAATAAGATGCGGGCCATTTTGAAGAGGTCTTGATGCCGGAAAAAAATAAGCAAAAGCAGCAGGACAGCAGGGAACACCAGCAGCAGCGGTTTGTTCGTTTTGATGATTTTCTGGCTGATAAAAAAGATAACGCATGCCCAGAGGATACCAAGGGCCAGCCCTGCTGTGACGTCAACGATGGTATGTACCCCCAGATACAGGCGGGATAGCGCTACCACAAGGCAGATAACGGCTGAAATGCTGATGATTGCCGCATGCCGGAAAGATAGGCTGATACTGGCAAGGAAGGCGGCAATGCTCTGTGCGTGATTACTGGGGAAGGAACTGCCCGGGGCAGTCAAGGTGTCCAGCGGACGGATACGCAGGTCATAGGTATAGGGACGGGGGATATGCAAAAGAAGTTTCAAAACCGTATTCAATCCCACCGAGGTGGTGACAGCAAGCGCTGCACTGACGCCTTTTTCCTTATGAAAGCACCAATAGATGAGGATGGCGGCCATGGATATGGTAAGCGGGTGCGCGAGATTGGTAAGCAGGAGGAAAAGCTGGTTCAGCGCCGGTCCCCCGATAGATTGCAGCCATACGTTGAGTTCTGTCACAGTGTATCTGCCCTCCTTGTAGAATGGAATCCCTTTTAGTATACCATAAAACAGCCCATCTGTAAAGTTTTTACACCAGATGGGTTTTTCTGTATTTGCTGGGTGTGCATCCAACAAGCTGCCGGAACACGCGGTTGAAGGTCCGTTGGGTGGAAAACCCGCTTGCGTAGCAGATATCCGAAATGGCGCTTTCCGAATTGCTAAGCAGGTATTTTGCATAGTCAACCCGCCGTTCATGTAAATAATCGTAAAAGCTGCAATGCAGCTTGTCGTGAAACATATGGGATATATAGTAACGGTTCCATCCAAAGTGTTTGGCTACTGAAAATAAGCTAAGTTCTTCGGTATAGTTTTTTGATATAAAATTCAATACCTGTGATATCATCTGATTGGACGTGTGCCCAGCCGGTTTTGAGAAGGCGCATTGCTCAATAAGGCTTCCCAGCACAACATATAGGCATCCTTTGATAACCGTTTCGTGGCTGGAAAGTGCTGGGAATGCAGTGAGCTGGCGCATACAGCTGTACAGCAGGGCAGAAGAGTTATGTACCACTGGTGTGAGCAATTGTTGGCTGAAATAGCATGAAAGGTTGCTGACCAGTGTTGGCTTGAAAATGGCCATCAGATATTGAAAATTGCCATCAGATATATAGGAGTGTTCCCGTTCGGGCAAGACAATGAGCCAGTCGTTCTGCGCCAAGTGATAGGATTGGAAATCGCAGGTAATGGCGGCGGTTCCGTCCAGGCAGAGCAGCAATTCCAGCTGGTTGTGCAAATGGGGCGGGAAGGATAAGTCACGCCCTTGTCCGGCTCGGTATTCTGCCGGCTGCTGTTCATAAAATATCATAATGGCCCCCCTTTTTGAAACGTTTATGGATATCATATCAAATACCGCAATTTTTGTCTATATTTTATTGGGAAATTGTCTTTACAAATAGGGAAGAGTCAATATAATGATAGTAGAAAACCATTTGGAAAGGTGTGTTTGTTATGAAGAAAGCGCTTATTTTCCGGGGCGGATGGGATGGGCACCATCCCCTTGAGGTATCAGAGGTGTTTCGGGATATTTTGGAAAAAGAGCAGTTTGCGGTAGAAATATATGACGATATGGCGGTATTGGATGATGCGGTATATCTAAAAACGCTGGATTTGATCATTCCTATTTGGACAATGGGGGAAATCGTCCCGCAGCGACGGCAGAATATCAGTGAAGCGGTAGCAAGCGGGGTGGCCCTAGCCGGTTGCCACGGCGGTATGTGCGATGCTTTTCGCAGTGATGTGGACTGGCAGTTTTTAACCGGCGCGCAATGGGTGGCACATCCGGGCGGGGATACCGTTACTTATACTGTGAATCTGGTCCCCGATACCTATTTTACCCGTGGGCTTTCAGATTTTGAAATCCAATCGGAGCAGTATTATTTGCAGATTGACCCTGCGGTTAAGGTCTATGCGACAACCAACTTCCCTACGGTTGACGGCCCCCATGCCGCCAACGGCCCGGTGAAAATGCCGGTATTGTTTACCAAATTATGGGGGAAAGGCCGGGTGTTTTACCTGTCGCTGGGACATACAGAAGAATCGTTTTCCATACCTGCTGCAAGGGAGCTCATGCGCCGGGGGTTTTTGTGGGCCGCTGATTCTAGCATTGAGGCATAGGCAAAGGGGGGATATGCGATGAAACCCATTGGGGTAGGGATTGTTGGCTGTGGTAATATTAGCGGCATTTACCTTGAGAATCTGGCCAATCTGTTTCATAATGTAACTGTATTGGCTGTTTGTGATTTAGAGGAGCAGAAAGCACACCAGGCGGCTGAAAAATATGGGATTCCCACTGTCTGTACATTCGATGAAATGTTGGGGATGGAAGAGATTTCTATTGTACTCAATTTGACGACGCCGGCAGGGCACTATGAAATCTGTAAAAAAACCTTGATGGCCGGAAAACATGCGTATGTGGAAAAGCCGCTGTCGCTGTCGGTTGCACAGGGAAAAGAGCTGGTTGCGCTGGCAGGGGAACGGGGGCTTTTGCTGGGCTGTGCGCCCGATACGTTTATGGGCGCCGGAATACAAACGGCAATTCAGGCCATCGACAATGGCATCATAGGCCGTGTGATAGGCGCCACGGCATTTATGATGTGCCATGGGCATGAAAGCTGGCATCCAGCGCCCGAATTTTATTATCAAAAGGGTGGCGGGCCCATGTTTGACATGGGGCCATACTATTTGACGGCATTGGTATCTATGATTGGCGCGGTAGGCAGCGTATCGGGAATGACGGCGAGGGCATTTGAAACGCGCACCATTACCAGCCAGCCCAAATTTGGCACAACAATACCGGTGGAGGTGCCCACCCATGTTAGCGGTATGTTACGGTTCCAAAATGGTGCGGTTGCCAGTATCATCACATCTTTTGATGTGTGGGGCAGTACTTTGCCGCGTATTGAGGTATATGGGACGCGCGGCAGCATGGTGGTTCCCGACCCTAACACATTTGGCGGCGAAGTTTTTATCAAGCAGGCATTTGACACGGAATTTCAAAAAATGCCGCTGCTGACCTGCTATGCGGAAAACAGCCGGGGGTTCGGCGTTAGCGATATGGCAGACTGTCTTTTGCATCACAGGAAAACACCGCGGGCCAGCGGCAGGATGGCGCTCCATGTGTTGGAAATTATGGACGCGCTGCATGTGAGCAGTGATGAAGAACGGGTAATCCACCTGTCTACTTGCTGCGAGCGGCCTGCACCGTTGCCGTTTATTTAAAAATTTGGAATGAAAAAACCGGAGCGGGATATTCCCGCTCCGGTTTTTTCATGAAAATTTGTACAATTTTAGCAAACGGTACGTTATTAATCCGAAAAATTCAAATATGTGTCGGATAAAGCAGAAATATTTTTCCTGTTCCCTGCGACGAATTGACAAAAAATACCATATTGATTGTGTATAATAGAATATGCAGCGCTTGTCCAAAAGATGTGTTCGCTTTGCAGGACGAAAACCTATGAAAAAACGTTTGAGATGACAGGATAGGGGGCGGCAGGGATGCCAAAAATAGAAGTCATGCCCTTTCAGCGGGTAGGCAGTATACCATCGCAAGGAAAACGGCAGGTTTTGGAACACTTAACGCCGCGGGATGCAGTGTATGCCATACTTGGCATAGCGCTTTCGTGTGCGAAGGTTTTTACTGGGTTTACGCCGTTTGGCGTGGCTTTTTACGGCGCGGCGTTTACGCGGAAAAAATGGATACTCCCCTTTTTAGCGGTATCTGCCGGTGCGTTCATTGCCTGCCGCGGCTTTTCAGCGGTAAAATACATTGCAGTGCTGATTGTATTTACGCTGCTTTCCGGCGTGTGGGACGCCATGTCGCGCACTGGTTTTAAGGCAGCGGTTCTGGGCGGCAGTATGCTGGCAGCCGGATTGGCGCCAAAGCTGTTTGGTGGCCTTTTGCTGTATGACACCATGCTGTGCGTCTGTGAGGCGTTTTTGTGCTATGTGGGCGTATGGATGATGGATAAAGCCATCCCGCTGTTGGTATCCTATCGGGAAAGGCAGCATTTATCACCCGAGGAGCTGATTAGCGTAACGGCGGTGCTTTCTTTGGTGATACTGAGCCTGAGCGGCATCCCTCCCTTCTTGGGGCTCAAGGTCAGCAATATTTTGAGCATCCTGCTTATTTTGACGCTAAATCTGAGCGGCGGCATGGGCGCCGGGGCGGTGATTGGCATTGTAACGGGGCTGGTTTGTAGTGTAGGTACATATAATACGGGCAATATTGTGGGCGCATATGCATTTGCCGGGCTGGTTTCCGGTTTATTTAAGCCTTTCCGCAAATGGGGGGTCTGCCTGGGGTTTATTTTAGCCAACGCAGTGATAACGGTATTTTTAAATGGTTCTACAGAAGTGCTCATCAACATTTACGAAATCTTTTTTGCATCGCTGTTGTTGTTCTTGCTGCCGCGGGAGGTATCAGACTTTTTTGCAGAGTTTACCGGCAAAACAGTTGTGTGCGAAAGCAGTGCGCCTGCTTACCGGGATAAAATGCAGGCGGTGGTTTATGAAAAATTGCAGGGGGTGGCGCAATCGTTTGCAGAGATGGCCGATCTTTATTTGCAGGCTGGTGCGGACGGCAAGAGCGAACAGCAAAAAGACCGGATGCGGCTGTTCAACCAGGCGGCGGAATCTGTATGCGCCTCCTGCGGGCTGCGGTACACCTGCTGGCAAAAGCAGTTTCAGGCCACCTATCAGTACATGTTTGCCATGCTGGGGCACGCCCAGCAAAATGGCAAAATTGAAGAGCGGGATTTGCCCAAAAGTTTCCGCGACCGCTGCATCCATACCGGCGCATTTGTTGCGGCATTTAACCACCGGTATGAGGTATACCAGACAGAACAGCTTTGGAAAAGCAGGCTGGCAGAAAACCGCATACTGGTGCGCGACCAGTTGGATAGTGTGTCGCATATTATCCAGTCGCTGGCACAGCAGGTGGATGTGATGCTGGATGGAGATTTGGAAAACCGGGTCCGGGTAGCGCTGGACCAGGCGGGTTACCAGCCGGAACAGATATTGGCGCTGACGCGGGATGGCGATGTGGTGATAGAATTGAACTTTGACCGCGCTGGCTATAAAACGGATGCAGATTACCTGTTGGTGCCAGTCATCAGCGAGGCAGTAGGCTGCGGAATGCGGTTGCAGGAGTCGGAAGTGCGGGATGGTAAAATGCACGTTGCTTACCGCATGAAAGAGCGGTTTTGTACCCTATCGGGCGTTGCGCGCTGCGGACGGGCGGGGGAACCGGTCTGCGGCGACCAGTTTACCACCCTTTCTATGCGGGATGGGACGTTTGTAGCGGCTATCAGCGACGGCATGGGGAGCGGTGCAAAAGCGGCGCAGGAAAGCAGGCAGGCCATCGAGCTGCTGGAACAGTTTTTGGAGTCGGGCTTTGACAGGGAAACCATTATGAAGCTCATCAATTCTTCCTTGTTGCTCCATTCAACTTGTGAGATGTTTTCCACCATTGATATGTGCGCTGTCAATCTCCGGGAAGGGCAGGCCGAGTTTGTGAAAATTGGCGCCGCGCCTTCGTATATTAAGACGGAAGAAGGGGTAGAAGAAATACAGGCTGTATCGCTGCCGGCAGGGATTTTACGCGATGTACAGCCAGAAACGGTGATCCGTACACTGGGAGAAGAATCTATTTTGGTGTTGATCTCTGATGGGGTACAGCAAGCGGGCGGCGATGCGTCCGGCAGTTGGGTAAAGCAAGAGCTGGAACAGATGCACACACGGAACCCGCAGATTATTGCAGATAAGTTGGTAGAAAAGGCGGTATTGCGGTGCGGCGGCACAGCAGCGGACGATATGACAGTATTGGCAGTCCGTGTATGGGAAACTGTGTAGCAGGAGCCTTGCCAAATGGACGGCCCAGGTATAGGGTTCCAATTTTTGGGTGATACTACAGGCAGGAACCGGTATTTTATGGATTAGGGAGCGAAACGATGATAGCCGATACAGGAAAACGAATGACCGTATTTGACCGGCTGCTGTATGTGTTCCGCGGCAGGAAGCCAAAAGATATTGTATCACAGGCAGAGGATGTGGTGGCCAGGTATGCTATGCGCTGCGGCAGCATTACCATTTTGCGGCGGCGGTCCCGCTACCGGAAGCTGAACCGGATGCTTAATGTGGCAATTGCATCGGCCGCAGCGGTGTGCCTGTATTTGGCTGCCCAGCTGCTGATACGGTAAAAACGGCAGGGCCCCTTATAAAGGGCCCTGCCGTTTTTTAGATACGGTCAATATCCTAAAGCAAAGGCGGCCATCAGTACCGCGCCAATGCCAATGCAGCGTTCGTCAGGCGACAAACGGGAAGAATGCAGCGGATAAACGGGCGCCCCCGGCGCACGGCAGCCCAGCCGGAAATAGCATCCCGGTGCGTTTTGGGCGAAATAGGCAAAATCATCGCCCAGCATAAAAGGTTCCTCCAGCCAGCGTACATTTTTCTTTCCCAGGTATTTTTCCGCGCAGGCGGCAAATGCTTGGGTCAACGCGGCGTCATTGACGACGGGCGGATATAAAAAGTGGTAATCCAGCTTGCAGGTTACGCCATATTGCCCCTCTACAGCTAGGATATGGCGTTCAATTGCAGCTTTGGCGCGGTGGCGGAGCGCGTTGTCAAAGCAGCGGAAGGTGCCGCCCATATCGGCGCGGTCGGGGATGATATTGGTGGTTTCGCCGCCGTTGATATAGCATACCGACAAGACACACGGTTCGCTGGCGTGCAGCTCGCCTACCACCTGGTTTTGCAGGCGGCAGGTGAGCTCTGCTGCCGCTGCAACCGGGTTGTGCCCGTTTTGCGGTTCAGCGCCATGGGTGCTTTTCCCCTGGATAGCGATGGTAAAATGGTCGGGGGATGCCATGATGCCGCCCTGCCGTACTTGGATGGTCCCAACATCCGCCTGCGGGGATATGTGGGCGGCAATACAGGCGTCCGTATGCGGATGTTCCATAATACCGGCGGCAATCATAGGCTGTGCGCCGCCCACCCCTTCTTCGGCTGGCTGGAATACCACTTTTACTGTTCCATGAAGCTGTTTGTGCCGCTGGTGCAGCAAAATAGCGGCGGCCAGCGCAGCAGCGGTATGGATATCGTGCCCGCAGGCATGCATACGGCCGTTTATCTGCGAGGCATAGGGCAGGCCGGTCTGCTCGGCAATGGGCAGTGCGTCCATATCGGCCCGTATCAGCAGCGTCTTGCCTGGTTGGGCGCCGGAAATATGCGCTACAATTCCCGTTTTGGCAATACCGCAATCATAGGGGATTTCATATTTATCCAAAAGGGCGCACACGCTGTCCGCCGTGTGAAATAAATCAAATTCCAACTCTGGATGCTGGTGCAGGGTACGCCGGAGTTGAAGGATATCCGGTTCTATCTGCCGGTAGCTTGCTTGCAACTGCTCCATATTGGGCTGCGCCTCCTTTATATTTCTTTCATTATACAGGAAAAAGTGCAACCCGTCTACTGTTTAGTGATAAATTCCCTTTGTGCGGCATATATATGGGATAAAGAAAAAGGTGGGCGTATGCAGCCCAAAAGGAGGAGCTCTATGGCAATCGAATTGCAGCGGGAACCAATACAGGTCAGTGAGGATTTGAGCGGCGCGGCGGTGCAGACGGTGGTGGATACCGATATCATTGTACCCGATTCCAAGCCGGACGTGCTGCGCGTACTACAGGTGGACGCGGCTTCTGTCGTCAATGAGAAATATATTCAAAAGGACCATCTGACCATTTCCGGCAGCGTCAATTACAAGATTTTATATGCCAGCGACGAACCAGAATCCCAGCAGCGGGTAAAAAGCATTTTATACAATGCGCCTTTTTCCCAGCAGGTGGAAATCAAGGGTATTGACGACACCATGCTGACGTCGGTGAAGTCGGATGTGGTGCATGTGGAATTTGGTATTCAAAACAGCCGGAAAATCAACGTCAAAACTGTAATTGAATTGGACAGCAGCGTGGTGCGCACCGTGTCGGAGGATGTGGTTTGCGCGCTGGAAGGGGATTTGGATTTGCCCTGCCGCAAACAGGTAGTACACAGTTATAACCTGACGGCATGTAAAGAAGATACCTTTGAGCTGGGGGATGCGCTGGCAGTGCCGGCAGGCAACCCAATGATTGATGAAATTTTGAAGGTGGATGTGGAGATTGACGGCAAAGATGTAAAGGTAGTCAACAACAAGGTGGTAGCAAAGGGCAATGTGAATATTTGCACCCTATATGTTGGGACAAACGGCGAACTCAGCAGCATGGAGCACCAGCTGGGCTTTACAGAGGTGCTGGATGTCAACGGCATGACATCGGATATGACCAGCGATGTGGAATATCAAATTAAAAAAATCGATTATAAGGTGACGCAGGACAATGACGGCGATCCCAGCCTGGTGGATTTCCAGATGCAGGTGTCGGCTGTGACAAAGGCTTATGCGCAAAGCAGCGTTGAGGTGCTGTCGGATTTGTACAGCCCGGATTATGACGTGGCGCTTGAGCAAAAGAGCTTGGCTGTTCACGAGCTGGTGTTTGGGGGCGTCAGCCAAAATATTATCAAGGACCAGGTGGAAATCCCTGCCGACCAGCCTTCCATTGTAAAGATTTACAATGTCATTGCAAAACCTTATCTGGAAAAAGCAGAGCTGCAAAATGGGAAGGTCTATGTCAGCGGCGTGATAGACACGTATCTGCTATATTTATCTTCTGCCAGCGATAGCCCGGTGTACAGCGTAAAAAAAGAGGTGCCGTTTACCCATACGGTGGAAGTGCCGGAAGCGGCTGGTGAGGTTAGCCCCGTTGTCAAGCTGACAGTCGATCATGTCAATTACAGCTTAAATTCAGCCAATGACGCTGAAGTGCGGTTTGTATTGTCGGCAGATACCCGCGTGCTGAAAACGTCTGCGGTTAACATCATCACCGATGTGGAAATAGATGAGGAAGCGCGTATTGATAAAAGCCAGCAGCCGAGCATCACCATCTACTTTGTGCAAAACGGCGATTGCCTATGGGATATTGCCAAGCGGTACCATACAACAGTAGAAGAAATTGCGTCGGTCAATAAAATTGACCCGGAAAGTACGCTGGCTGCCGCACAGCAGCTATTGATTCCAAAAAGGAAAGCGGTTTAGCCATTGACCGCGCAGGGAAGTTATGGTATGATGAAGGTACTTCCAAAAAAGGTTTGTTTGCCGCCCGGTTCCGTGGTTTGGAACGGGCGGCATTTGTTTTGTGCGGAGGGGTAACGGTTGAAGGTTTGTATTGTATGTGTCGGGAAGATAAAAGAGCGGTATTTGGCAGACGGCATTGCGGAATACTGCAAGCGGCTGGGGCGGTTTTGTACGGTGGAAATCGCCGAGGTGGCAGATGAACGGATACCGGAGCGGCCAAATGAAGCGGATATGGCGCGGGTGTTGGATGCGGAAGCGTCGCGGATGGAAAAGCGCATTCCCAAGGGGGCGTATGTGGTTGGGCTGTGCGTAGAGGGGCGCGCATGTTCCAGCGAGGCGTTTGCAAAGGCCCTTGCCCAGGCCCAGGTGCAGGGATACAGCACACTGGCTTTTCTAATTGGCGGTTCGCTGGGAATGGCGTCGCGTATCAAAGGCATGTGCCATCTGCGGCTGAGCCTGTCGGCCATGACACTGCCGCACCAGTTGGCCCGATTGGTGCTGCTGGAGCAAATTTACCGCTGTTATAAAATCAATGCCGGTGAGGAATACCATAAATAGGGAGGGACATACCATGCGTACCGAACGGCAGATGTATGATTTGATATTGGACGTCGCGCGCCGGGACGAGCGGGTACGGCTGGTAGGGCTCAATGGCTCCCGTGCCAACCCCAATGCCCCGCGCGACCGGTTTCAGGACTTTGACGTGGTGTTTGCGGTGACCGAACTGGGCCCGTTTTTGCATGACGACGGTTGGCTGGCGGTATTTGGAGAACGGGTGATATTGCAGAAGCCGGAAGCTATGACGCTTTATCCGCCCAGTTTAGGAGGCTGGTTTTCCTACCTGATGCAGTTTACCGACGGGAACCGGATTGACTTGATTTTATTGCCGCTGTCTGATTTGGAGCGGTATTTGCACGGCGATTCCCAAACGGTCATTTTGCTGGACAAGGATGGGCGGGCAGGGGAACTGCCGCCGCCGAGCGACTGTCAATACCACGTGAAACGTCCGTCGGCAGCGGAATTTGACGATTGCTGCAACGAGTTTTATTGGGTGTCCGCTTATGTAGCCAAAGGGCTGTGCCGGAAGGAGCTGCTGTTTGCTGCGGAACATATGGGGCAGTATGTACGAAAGGAGCTTTTGCGTATGCTGTCGTGGCAGGTGGGGACGCAAACGGGGTTTTCGGTCAGTGTTGGCAAGTGCTGCAAATACATCCGGCCATATCTTTCGCCGGAGGACTGGGACGCGCTGCTGCACACCTATCGGCTGGATACGCCGGAGGGCTGCTGGGATGCACTGTACACAGCATATGGATTGTTTGAAAAAAGCGCGCGGCTGGTTGCAAAGCGTTTGGCGTATGCGTACCCGGAATATGGGGAACGGGTGACAGCTTATGTAGACGGTTTGCGCCGGGAATGGGACAACAAAGGAAAGGGAAGGGAGTAACAAATGGAACGTCAGCGGCAAACAAGAGGGTACCGGTGGATTGCGGCAGTTTTTTCCATTATTATAGTTTTGGGGTTCACCGGCTGCGGGGAGCAGGAACGGCTGGAGGTGGAATACCTGTCAAGCATACAGGAAATTTCCTTGAAAATTCAGGTTGATACGCAAGAACTGGGGGAGGCGTTTGCCGCTTTTGACCCGGCGTCGCCCGAAACGGAAAGCCAAATGCTGGGCATATTGGATACCTTTTCACAGACTTGCCAGCGGCAGCGGGATTTACAGGCGCCGGAGGGGTTTGCGGATATCCAGGAAGCTTTTGTACAGGCAATGGATGTTTGGCTGGAGGCGGCAGGGCAGTACCGGGAGGCCGTCCATCTTTCCAGCCGGGATGGCGGAATGTCGGATGAGGCTTATCATATGTTTTTAGAAGCGGATAATCAATTACAGGAAGGTGTGGAGCTGTATAATGCGGCTTTGCAGCAAGCATCGGAAGCGCAGGAACAAATACAATAAAAAACCAGCAGTCTTTTTTAGGACTGCTGGTTTTATCTTTTCACCGTAATAACCGGACGGATACCCAGCGGGGTATTGGCGTCACGGTGCATAACAAACCCATGCCGGTCAGCATAGCGTACCATGTCTGCATTGGCGGTATAGGGGTCTAACAGCCAATAGTCCTGCCCGGCGGTACGGTGGAAGCTGCCGTTTTGATAATCGGGCAGCGTCAGCAGGGATACAGTATCCTGCACCGTTTGAAAGTATGCGCTTTCATACAATGCGGCAACGGTGTTGGGATCGGCTGTCCAATAGTGCGGATGGCTGCCGCCTTCGCTCTGTGCGGCATATGGCTCTGCAAGCAGTGCATGGATATCCATTGGCAGCAGGCGTGCGCGTTCTGCGGGGGTAAAGCAGGTTAGGAAGGCGCTGTTGAGCCAGCTTCGTATGTCGCTTTGGCTCCAAAGGTTGCTGCCATAGGCGTCCGACTGGTCATAAATGCGCGTAGCCAGCACCCGCCGGCTGACCGCTTTGACGCTGCCAACCGGGTTTTGCCGCAAAATTTCCCACTCAATGGGCTGGCCCTCCCAGCTTCCCATCAAAAAAGTGCCGGGATATGCGGCGTGGTTGCAGTAAATGGTGAACCCCGTTGCCAAAAGGATGGGTAGCACACAGCAAAGAACCCGTTTGGCTGACTTGGCAAAAAAGGCGCCAATCGGCCGGATATGCAGCAGAAACGCGGCAAATAGGGCGGCAAACAGTATATCCATTAGGTGGATGAATAAAAACATATGCTTGGATAGGTCCGCTTCCCCGTTGCCGATGATGGGAATTGCAAGGTTTGCCCAAATGCCGGCGAGCAGCAGTAAAAAACATCCAGAAACTGCCATGGCTTTGCGGCTGCAAGTGCGGCGGTGGAAAAATTGTATCAGAAGGACGGTGATATTTGCCACGGTCAGCAGCAGCAAAAACGGCAGCACAAACCATGGCTGGTATGGCAGGTGCAGGAGGATTCGCAAATGGCTCCACAAGCTCCAGCGGCTGGTCTGCGCCATACGGGTATCGGTTTGCGTCCCCAGGTAGGGCGGCCGGATGGAGGCGCTGTTTTGCACAGCCAGCGCCAGCTTTTGGGTCAGGCGCACGGGATGCCGCAAATAAAACAGTGCAATGTCCGCTTTTCCGGTTTTTTCATAAAACTGCTGGGCAAAATCCTCTGAATGGATATCTACGGGATAACTGCCCATATAAGCATGGGTATTTTGCAAAACGGCAAGCCCGCTATCCAGCCCAAGCTCTTCCAAGTCCTGCTCCGGGGTGGGGCTGGATTTTAAAATACCAAAAAAGACCGACTGATAGGTGGTGTCATAGTCCATCCAGGCGGGGATGCTGGTATAGAGGACCGCCAGTGCGGCGACCGTTATGCAGACACCGCCCGAAAGGATGGTGCGGAACCGCCAGCCTTTGCCCAGCAGCAACAGCAGCAGGCTGAAAAGCGCAATCAGGATGGCAAACGGGATGTTGGCCAGTTTTGAACCGGCAAACAGATATAGGGTGATATAAAAGAACCCCAGTGCCACATAATTTCGGGGGCTGCGGAACAAGGTTAGTATCAGCCCAATTAAGAGCATAAATGTGACAAATTGCAGAGCCTCGCCATAAAAGGAGTTGAAATACAAAAGGTAGCCGGCATCGCAAAAAATCAACAAAAACAGCAGCGCGGCCATGATACGGGATGGGATAGTTTGGAAAAACCGGACAATCAGAAAGGCCGCCGCGCTCAACACCAGACTATAAAGCAACGCCAGGTAAAACAAGGAATACTGGGTAAGCGGCTGCCCGGTTATGCAGTTGGCCGCATAGTTGAGCAGCTTGGATGCCTTGATAAAGGCAAAGTGCGGCGATGTGTATTCCACCTCGTCCTGTGAGGTTGCAAGCAAAGAGCCAATGCGTTCCCACGCGGTATTGCCGGAGATTTCCATGACATACTCCTGCTTGAATACATAGCTGCTGTCTGTGCCGTCGGCGTAGTCCATTTGGTTGGCCAGCAGTACCCGGCGAAAGTCGCCGTTGTCCGACAGGCCAATGTTGTCCCCGGCATACAAAACGGCCAGGCAGGTGATAGCTACCAGCAGGGCGGTAAAGATAGGGAGCAGTTTCCGCACGGCTTCGGCCTTGCCGCGCAGGCGGCGCTTTGGCTTTGGCTCCAAAGCAGCGGGCTGTACAGCAGTCTGCTGTTCTATCTGCGGCTGTGTGGCAACCGGCTCCATCTTGCTTCCCCCTTTTTCAGCAATAATAGTCTAAGTATACTATAAACCGACTGTTTTTGCAACCGCTAAGCTTTTGGCTATGCTGGGAAGCAGAGGGATTAGGGCAAGAAAAAACCCTTCCCGCCATGTGAGGGAAGGGTTTTTGAAACTTGATTTATTTTGCGTCAACGCCTGCAATGTAGCAGATGAGGTCGACGACTTTGTTGGAATAGCCCCACTCGTTGTCGTACCAGGATACCAGCTTGACAAAGTGGTCGTTTAAAGCGATACCAGCGTCTGCGTCAAAAATGCTGGTGTGCGGGTCGTGGATAAAGTCGCTGGAAACAACAGCGTCTTCGGTATAGCCCAGGATGCCCTTGAGTTCGTTTTCCGAAGCGTCTTTGACCGCTTGCTTGATTTCGTCATAGGTAGCAGATTTTTCCAAACGGCAGGTCAGGTCGACAACCGAAACATCCAGCGTTGGTACACGGAAGGACATACCGGTCAGTTTGCCGTTGAGCTCTGGGATAACCTTGCCAACCGCTTTTGCAGCGCCGGTTGAAGATGGGATGATATTGCCGGCTGCCGCACGGCCGCCGCGCCAGTCTTTTTTGGACGGGCCGTCAACTGTTTTCTGGGTTGCAGTGGTGGAGTGGACGGTGGTCATCAAGCCTTCCACAATGCCAAATTTGTCATGGATAACTTTCGCCAGAGGCGCCAGGCAGTTGGTGGTGCAGGATGCATTGGAAATGATGTCCATATCTTTGGTGTATTTGTCGTTGTTGACGCCCATGACGAACATCGGGGCATCCTTGGACGGTGCAGAAATGACAACCTTCTTCGCGCCGGCATCCAGATGTGCTTTTGCTTTGTCCATGGTGGTGTAAACGCCGGTGGACTCCACAATGTATTCTGCGCCGCATGCCTTCCATGGGATGTCAGCGGCGTTCATGCAGGCATAGACGGCGATTTCTTTGCCGTTGACTACAATTTTATCTTCGCCCTTGGCTTCAAAGGTGCCTTTGAACTGCCCGTGGATGGTGTCGTATTTGAGCATATAGCCCATGTAATCATTTGAGATGAAGGGGTCGTTGATGCCCACTACCTCTACGTCTGGATTGTCCATCGCAGCGCGGAATACCAGGCGCCCAATGCGGCCAAAACCATTAATACCAACTTTAATTGCCATATTCGTATTTCCTCCTTCGATTTTTAATTGCCTTTATTGTACTATAAATTGGCTAAATTTGCAAGATGCATTGTGAATAAATTAACGTGATTTTTCCGCCGCCCTCTTATTCAACTATGGTGACAGATTTCATAATGACCGGCGTAGTGGGCATGTCATTGGCGTCGGTTTCCACCGCGGCAATTTCATCTACCACGTCCATCCCCTCTATCACTTTGCCGAATGCAGCGTATGCGCCGTCCAGGTGGGCAACGCCGGCGGTGTCAACACAGATGAAAAACTGGCTGCTGGCCGAGTCAGGGTCGCTGGATCGCGCCATGGATACCACGCCGCGTTCGTGGTGCAGGTCATTTTGTACGCCGTTTTGGGAAAACTCACCCTTGATGGTCTTGTCAGACCCGCCCATTCCGGTGCCCTGCGGGTCGCCGCCCTGAATCATAAAGCCGGGGATGATACGGTGAAAGGTCAGGCCGTCGTAAAAACCGGCTTCTACCAAGTTGACGAAATTTTCCACCGTTTCAGGGGCATATTCCGGGTAGAGCTCCATGGTAAAGGTTTTGCCGTTTTCCAGTTCCACCTTGACCTTTGGATGTTCCTTCGGTGTGCCGCATCCGCCGAGCCCGACGCCCATGGACAGGCACAGCACCATTGTCACAAGTTCTTTGAGCATGTATGTTCCTCCTTGAAAAATAATATCCATCACGCAAGGCGGGTTATTTTCCGGCCTGCGCAGTGATTAGTTTATTGGTAGCCGACAAAAGCGCATTGACCGACGCGCTGATGATGTCGGTGTGGATACCGCAGCCCCAGTAGGTTTTGCCGTCGGCGGTGGTGATGCCCACATAGGCCGCCGCGCGGGATTTTGAACCGATTTCCAGCGCGTGCTCGGTATAAGCAAGGTCGGAATATTCAATGTGGAACCGTTTTTTGAGCGCGTCAGATACTGCGTCCAAACGCCCGTTGCCGTCGCCGGCCAGCAGTTCTTCCTTGCCATCGACCGTCAGGCGCACTTCCGCATGATAAGTGCCGTTATGCTGGAAGTGGAATTCGTTGATTTCCACCGGGGTGGCCAGATTGACATAATGTTCCATAAAGATATCGCGGATTTCGTCTGGCAGTAGCTCTTTGTGTGCACGGTCGGAGATGCCCTTTACAGTATATCCCAGATCTTCGCGCATATTCTTGGGCAGGTTGAAGCCAAAGTTTTCCTGCAGCACAAAGGCCGCGCCGCCCTTGCCGCTCTGGCTGTTGATGCGGATAATCGGCTCGTATTCCCGGCCCACGTCCTTGGGGTCAATGGGCAAATAGGGCACCATCCACATCTCGCTGTCATGCTCGCGCATATAATCGAAGCCCTTTTTGATGGCGTCCTGATGGGAACCGGAAAAGGCGGTGAACACCAGATCGCCCTCGTAGGGGGCGCGCTCATGCACCTTCATTTTGGTACACCGTTCATAGATCCTGCGCAGCATGGGCAGGTTGGAGAAATTCAGCTTGGGGTCAACGCCCTGGGTATACAGATTCAGGCCCAGCGTTACCACGTCCACATTGCCGGTGCGCTCGCCGTTTCCAAAGAGCGTGCCCTCTATGCGCTCGGCCCCGGCCAACATGGCCAACTCGGCATCCGCCACCCCGGTGCCCCGGTCATTGTGGGGATGCACGCTGATTATGGCCGATTCCCGGTTTTTCAGATGGCGGCAAAAGTACTCCACCTGATCCGCAAACCCGTTGGGGGTGGA
>CALGRC010000209.1 GCA_937959315.1 uncultured Clostridia bacterium
GATTTGATTTTTTTGGGCTATTCCCAAACCCTTTTTTGAAAAAATTTTCTTTCTTTTACCCCCTATATAGGGAATCCAAAATAGAGTAAAAAAACAACGCTATCCACAAAAAATTTTCAAAAATTTTTGCTGTTCCTCTATTCAATATCCGGCTGTTTGACATGGGTTTGTTGCATAATTCCCGTTCTCATTTAAGGAGTGCGGGAAACACGGTTTTGGCAACTGTTAGCATAAAATAACGGAAGGGTTTTTGAAAAATCAGAATATCCAGAAAGCCTGCCTACAAATTTGACAAAACCGGATTTTTGTGATATAATTTTTATGTAATTTTATGCAGTAAGGGAGTGGCGGCGCTATGAATTTGTACGATATTCTTGCATACATAGTTGCCTTTATCCCCTGTTTGGTCTTGTTAAAAGAATTAAGAACACGCCATGCTTACGTTGGATTTATGCGTAAGCCTTGGCGTGTTTTTTGCTTTAAGAGCAATTTAAGGAAAAATAAAAGAGGGGGATTTTTTATGAAACAAAGGATTGCGTCTTTGTTTTTGACGCTCGTTCTATGTATGGGGTTGGCTGCCCCGGTATGGGCCGCTTCCACTGTTACGGTGAAGGTGGATTTGGAAGTTGACTATTCTGCCGCTTATGAAGCGTTGGAGGAACTGAATGCGCTCCGCCGGGAAGCGGGCATTGGGGAATTGGTGATGGATGCGGCCATGATGGAAATGGCTCTGCAGCGTGCGGCCGAATGTGCCATCTCCTTTAGCCACACCCGGCCGGACGGTCAGGACTTTGACACTGCACGGCCGGCCGGCGCCGCTTATGAAAAGCAGGACATGGCGGAAAATATCCTGCGTGACCCCGGCGGCAACGCTACCCCGGCTGCCGTAACCCAAAGCTGGTACGATTCACCCGGCCATCACACCAACATGATGAACGAAAAATACGCATCGGTCGGCATTGCCTGCGTCCGCGACCGGGCAGGCCACGCCTACTGGGTGCAGAATTTCACCGCTGCGGCCGGCACGCCGGAGGCCACCCCGTCTTCCGGGCAGGAAAGCTTTTTCTTTTCCATCGGGACAGCGGAACAGTACATTGACCTCCAGCTGAGTGAGACGAATTTGCACATGGAAACCGGCGAAAAAATTGTCGTTTATGTCTGCAACGGCGACACCCCTGTCGTGCCCGACATCATCCGTACCAGCGATGAGAGCGTGGTATCCCTCAGTATGGAAGACGGCGGGGTATGCGTGATTGCAGCAGGCGCGGGCAGCGCAACCCTGACGCTGGGCTTTTCCGGCTACAGCGCCGAAGTGGCCGTGACTGTGGAACAGAGCGTCGGGCTGGAAAGCCTGGCGCTGGCCAATCCGGAGGGCGGGTATTCCGTCGAAGTGGGCGAAAATCTTTATACCACCGTGTACTTCCGGCCGCAGGGCGCGCCCGAATACCCAGTTGTCTGGGAAATTGACGACCTTTCCATTGCCACCATCTCCGGCAGCGGGAACAGCTGTAAGATTACCGGCGTCTCCCCCGGCACAGCCGTCTTGACAGCAAAGACTGCTGAACCTGTGAACGGCGAAATATTCAGCGCCATGGCCATTATAACGGTCTATGACGAAACGAGCGGCCCCATACCAATGAACATCAATTTATCCGCTTATTATGTGGAACTGATGCCCACGGAAGAAGTACGGCTGCTGTCGTATGTACAGCCCGGCACCGCGCCGCAGGACGTGACCTGGCGCAGCGAGGACCCTTCCGTTGCCACGGTGGACCAAAACGGCCGGGTAACAGCCATCGCAGACGGTTATGCGAATATCTATGTTGAAAGCCGGACCGGGGAGGCCAGCGCCCAATGCCGGGTAAACGTCACCAGCAGTTTTCTTGGCAAGCCCCTTTACTATTCCGACGTCAAGGAGGGTGCTTTCTACTATGACGCCGTGGCTTGGGCTACCTGTCAGCAGCTGGAGGGGTACGGTATGGATGTGTTCGGCCCGCTGGATGTAGACAAGGGCTGCACACGGCAGGAGATTGTCGAATACCTTTGGAAACTTTCCGGCTCCCCGCAGCCTGCCGACATTGATAACAATCCTTTTACCGATATCTCTGACTCCATATCCAACCGCGATGCCCGCTGGGCTGTCCAATGGGCGGTGGAAACGGGCGTTACAAGCGGCACCAGCGCTACCACGTTCAGTCCGAACGATACGGTAACGCGGGCACAGGCGGTAACCTTCCTTTACCGGTTGGCCGGGACGCCCAGTGTGGTCGGAAGTACCGGTTTTGACGATGTGCCTGCCGGGAACTGGTTTGCAGACGCCGCTGTCTGGGCGGTGAAAGAGGGCATCACAAAAGGCACCAGTGATACCACGTTTACCCCTGACCAGGAATGTACCCGCGGGGAAATCCTTACTTTCCTTTACCGGCAGTTTTCTTAATATGCAAATAGAATAAACCAATTACAGGGGGTTTTTATGATGAAGAAAAAAATTCTATCTTTCCTTTTGGCGCTGGCCTTATGTGTGGGCTTTACTTTGCCGGCCATGGCGGACGACCCATACGGGCCGCGGCAGGTCGGGTTTTATCTGGCAGAAAATTTCTACTCGTTTGACGAGCCATCCTCCGGGGACGGCTGGAGCTATGACGGGAACTACACCATGACCTTAAGCGGGATCCAGAGCACCTACGGCGAATCGGAATACGGCGTCAAAATGGATCAGATTCAGCTCAATAACCCGGAAAAGGATTTTACCTTTATAGTACAAGACGGGACACAGAATAAAGCTGGAAATATCGGTATCATTTACGGCGGCGGGTTTTCCATTAAAGATTCCCAGAGGAAGGTTGTTACTTTTACCGGTTCGGGGACACTGGACTGCAAAAGCGTCCAGTTGGATAAAGTCATTTTCCGTGACGTGACCCTCAGCGTAGAAGACAGCTTTTCCTGCTGGGGGCTGACGATGGAAAGCGGCAGTATCAAGGCAAGCGGGTTTTCCATGGGTTTTACGGGGAAAACGCTGGACGGCATGTACAGCCTGACGGGCGGGAGCATTGAGGTGGACAGCGAAGGAACCTACTTCGATGCGATACGTATTGACGGTCTGGAAGAGGATAAGATCCGGGAAATTATTGGCCTGTTCTGCGATAAGTCCGGGCAGCCGCTGCAGCCGGATATCCATGAAAATGACACTTACGGCGGCTACTACGCCTTTGCAAAGGGTGACGATTCGGATGGGCATGCGACCTATGCAATCTTTGAAGGGACGGGAAACGCGGCACCCAGCGGAACCGCCTTTGCCGATGTAGGCGCAGACGCATACTATGCCGCCCCTGTGGAATGGGCGGTCGCACAAGGCATCACCAGCGGCACCAGTGACACGACGTTCTCGCCGGACGACACCTGCACCAAGGCGCAGATCATTACGTTTTTGTGGCGAGCAGCTGGTTCGCCCGATCCGCAGAATGTAGCTGCGTTTTCTGATGTTGCAGCCGACGC
The DNA here is from genome assembly GCA_937959315.1 of uncultured Clostridia bacterium. Classification (GTDB taxonomy): domain Bacteria; phylum Bacillota; class Clostridia; order UMGS1810; family UMGS1810; genus CALGRC01. The sequence goes on from CALGRC010000209.1 coordinate 3,496, forward strand.
TTATTATGCCAAGGCAACCGCATGGGCTGCGGAAAACGGCATGGCAGAAGGCAGCACTTTTGACCCGGAATCCCCCTGCACCCGCCTGATGGCCGTCGAATTTATGTGGAAGCACGCCGGCAGCCCCGGCGCGGCACAGGCCGGTTTTACCGACGTTTCCTCCGATGCTGTCAACTGGGCCTTGGAACAAGGCGTGACCGCAGGCACCAGCGATACCACGTTCGCACCGGACGACACCTGTACCCGCGGACAGATTGTGACGTTTTTATACCGCGCATTTGCGGAATAAATATAGTATTTATTTTAAGGAGTGATGTTTTTTATGAAAAAACGGCTGTTTGCAATGATTTTGGCCCTGTGCATGGGGGTAATGGCAGTGCCTACACTGGCAGATACGGTGGACTCTGTTTGGAATGATGATTTTGGCATCCTCTTTACCACAACGTCAAGCTTCCATCCGGACTGGGGCTTGTATGACGGCCAGTATTCCATCCAAACCATTACCGGTTACAGCGGGAGTGATACCGATATTGTACTCCCTTCGGTTGACGCAGACGGTGAACCCATCCAGGCCATCAATGACAGTGCGTTCCAGGATAAAACCAGTTTAACCAGCGTGACCATTCCGGACAGCTTTTCCAGCATTGGGCAAAACGCTTTTGCAGGCTGCACCAGCTTGGCCAGCGTTACTATGCCGGATAGTATCAAAAAAATGGGCTTTGGTGTGTTCAATAACTGCTCCAGCCTGTCCAATATCACGCTATCCAGCAGTTTGATGGATATCCCGCAGTCGGCATTTTTCTATTGCACGCAGCTAACAAATGTCGTGATTCCCAATAGCGCAACCACCATTGGGAACAGCGCTTTCTGGGGATGCTCCGGCCTGAGCAGCATCACCATCCCCGCCAGCGTAACCAGCATTGAATATGGCGCTTTTATGCAATGCTCCAATCTGACCGATGTCTATTACACGGGGACTGCCGACCAGTGGGCGGCAATCAGCATCAACAACGACCAAAATTACAACGACGCCCTTTTGGCGGCAAATATCCACTATGGTGCGGAAGCCCCGGCACAGCCGGAACCGCCGGTTGCCGGCTTTGCCGATGTAACCGCAGACGCTTATTATGCCGCCCCTGTGGAATGGGCGGTCGCACAGGGTATCACCAGCGGTACCAGCGATACGACATTTTCGCCCGACGATACCTGCACCAAAGCGCAGATCATCACCTTCCTGTGGCGGGCAGCCGGTTCGCCCGAGCCGCAAAGCGCTGCTGCTTTCTCTGATGTAGCATCAGACGCTTATTACGCCAAAGCGACCGCATGGGCTGCTGAAAACGGCATGGCGGAAGGCAACGCTTTTGACCCAGAATCCCCCTGCACCCGCCTAATGGCCGTTGAATTTATGTGGAAGCACGCTGGCAGTCCCAGCGCGGCGCAGGCTGGCTTTGCCGATGTTTCCTCCGATGCAGTCAACTGGGCATTAGAGCAAGGTGTGACGAGCGGTACCTCTGATACCACATTCGCGCCGGACGACACATGCACCCGCGGACAGATTGTGACGTTTTTATACCGCGCATTTGCGTAAACGGAATAGTTATTAACGGAATAGTTATTTTTGAAGCAGATGAATAGAATGTAAAAATTGTCAAACGAAATAACGCTTGACAGGATAAAACCTCGCTTGATACAAAATTAATTCTGACAGGTTAACGCATTCGAGAGAATATGGCTATGAATTATATTTGTGTACT
>CALGRC010000210.1 GCA_937959315.1 uncultured Clostridia bacterium
GGCATCACGCCGGGAGCCTTTATCAGCCGATGCAAGCTGGAGGAGGCAAAGAGTCTGCTGCTGTTCAGCAAAAAAAATCTGGCTGAAATCAGCAGCCATCTCTGCTATTCCAGTCAGGCGTATTTTCAGAACGTTTTCAAAAAGAAATACGGCATGACGCCCCCGCAGTATCGCAACACGAAACGGCGGATAGAATAACGCCCGTGTACAAACTACCAAAATTTTTTTCACTTTTTTGTTTCCTCCCCCGTTTTTTCAACGACAATATATTTTGCATCCGATTTACGGATACTTAAAGCATATCCCATGATATCAATCAGCATAGGATCTCCCAGCGGCGCAAACCGCCGGACGCGCACACGGACGCCTTTGGTTACCCCCATATCCATCAGCCGCCGTTTTAAGATTTCGTTGGTATCAATGCGGACGACTGTCGCTTCCTCGTGGCAGCGCAGCGTATTTAATGTTGTCATACGCGCCTCCTGTCGAATTTCGTTAGAGTGGCCTAACATCAAATATAGTATAGCGGATTCCTTCCCGCTTGTCAATGTCCAATCCGCCGTAACCTTCGCTTGACAAAAAGGGAAAAAATAGTGTAATATGAATATAATCGGGTTATTCCGGGAATTTCAAACATATAAGGCGGGATATAGTGCAATATGCCAAGGGATAATTATACAAACGAAAGTATTTCCATGTTAAAAGGCGCCGACCGCGTCCGCAAACGGCCAGCCGTTATTTTCGGTTCAGATGGCTTAGAGGGCTGCGAACACGCCATCTTTGAAATTTTGTCAAACTCCATCGACGAAGCGCGCGAAGGGTTCGGCAGCGTCATTACCGTTACCCGTTTTTTAGACCATTCCATCGAGGTGGTCGACCACGGGCGCGGCGTCCCGCTGGACTACAACCCCACCGAAGACCGCTACAACTGGGAACTGGTCTACTGCGAGCTGTACGCCGGCGGCAAATACAAAACCAATGCCGGTGAAAACTACGAGTTCAGCCTGGGGCTCAACGGCCTGGGCGCCTGTGCAACCCAGTATGCGTCTGAATACATGGATGTCGAAGTACTGCGCGACGGTTACCGCTACCAGTTACATTTTGAAAAAGGGGAAAATGTCGGCGGGTTAAAAAAGGAAAAATACAAATACGACCACACCATGACCCGCACCAAATGGCGCCCCGATCTGGATGTCTTCACCGATATCAACGTCAGCGAAGGCTACTTCCACGCCATCTTAAAAAAACAGGCCATTGTCAACAAGGGCTTGCTGTTTGTGTTCAAAAATGAAACCACACCCGGTGAATTTGCCGAAACACGCTACATTTACGAAAACGGTATTGTGGATTATGTCAAGGAGCTTGCCGGCGATACCGCCCTTACCGACGTGCAGTATTACGAATGTGAACGCCGCGGCCGCGACCGCGCGGACAAGCCGGAATACAAAGTCCGTTTATCGGTGGCGTTCTGCTTTTCCAACCAGGCAAACCTGCTGGAATATTACCACAATTCCAGTTTCCTCGAGCACGGCGGCTCGCCAGACAAAGCGGTTTCCAATGCCTTTGTCTACTCCATTGACCAATACTGCAAGCAAAACGGCAAATACAATAAAAACGAAAGCAAAATCAATTTCAACGATGTGCGCGACTGCCTGATTTTGGTATCCAACTCCTTTTCTACTGTCACGTCTTATGAAAACCAGACCAAAAAAGCCATCAACAACAAATTCATCGCCGAAGCCATGACCGAATTTCTACGGCACGAATTGGAGCTGTATTTCATTGAAAATAAAATGGATGCGGAAAAAATCTGTTCGCAGGTGCTGGTCAACAAGCGCAGCCGCGAGCACGCCGAAAAGGCGCGCGTCAACATAGCCAAAAAGCTGTCCGGCAGCCTGGATGTGACCAACCGGGTACAAAAATTTGTCGACTGCCGTTCCAAAGACGTTTCCAAACGCGAGGTTTATATTGTCGAGGGCGACTCGGCATTGGGTTCGGTCAAATTAGGCCGGGACAGCGAATTCCAGGCCATTATGCCGGTACGCGGGAAAATTCTAAACTGCTTGAAAGCCGATTATGACAAGATTTTCAAAAGCGAAATCATCGTCGATTTATTGAAGGTCTTAGGCTGCGGCGTAGAAATCTCCTCCAAACACAACAAGAATTTTTCCACGTTCGATTTGGAAAATTTACGCTGGAATAAAGTGGTTATCTGCACCGACGCGGACGTGGACGGGTTCCAGATCCGCACGCTGATTTTAGCCATGCTCTACCGACTGGTGCCCACGCTCATTGACGCCGGCAAGGTCTTCATCGCCGAATCGCCGCTGTTTGAAATTACCCACAAAAATAACACCTATTTTGCCTATACCGACAAGGAAAAATCCGACCTGGTCAAAAAATTGGGCGGGAACTGCCATGTCCAGCGCTCCAAGGGGTTAGGCGAAAACGAACCGGAAATGATGTGGGAAACCACCATGAACCCGGAAACCCGGCGGTTAATCAAAGTCACCAGCGAAGATGTCGAACGTACCGCACAGGTATTCGACATGCTGCTGGGCGACGATTTAAACGCACGCAAAGACTACATTGCCGACAATGGGCATCTGTATCTGGATATGCTGGATTTGAGCTAAAGGAGGCGGGATCACATGGATATGGAACAAAAAATCACAGACACGCTAAAAGAAAATTATATGCCCTACGCCATGAGCGTCATCATCTCCCGCGCCCTGCCGGAGATTGACGGGTTCAAACCCTCCCACCGCAAGCTTTTGTACACCATGTATAAAATGAACCTTTTAAACGGCAGCCGTACCAAATCGGCAAACGTGGTGGGACAGACCATGAAACTGAACCCCCACGGTGACCTCACCATCTATGACACCATGGTGCGCCTGACCCGGGGCAACGATACCTTACTGCATCCGTTTATCGACTCCAAAGGCAACTTTGCCAAACACTATTCGCGCGATATGGCCTATGCGGCCTCCCGTTACACCGAAGTGAAACTGGACCCGTTTGCAAAGGAAATTTTCGGCGACATCGACAAAAACACCGTCGATTTTACCGACAACTATGACGGCACCATGAAAGAACCGGTGCTGCTGCCGGTATCCTTCCCAAACATCTTAGTCAACCCCAACCAGGGCATTGCGGTCGGCATGGCAAACTGCATCTGCTCGTTTAACCTAAAAGAAGTGTGCGATACCACCATCGCGTATTTGAAAGATGAAACCTGCGATTTGATGAAAACCCTGCTTGCCCCCGATTTTACCACCGGCGGCGCACTGCTGTACAATGAAGCGCAATTGCGCGGTATTTACGAAACCGGGCGCGGCAGTTTCAAGGTGCGCAGCAAATACCGGGTGGATAAGAAAAACAACCTGGTTGAAATCTACGAAATCCCCTACACCACCACTGCAGAAGCCATCATTGACAAAATCATCGAGCTCATTAAGGCCGGCAAAATCCGCGAGGTTTCCGATTTGCGCGATGAAACCGATTTGAATGGCCTTAAGATAACGATGGATGTCAAGCGCGGCACCGACTGTGATTTGCTCATGCACAAACTATTTAAAATGACCCCGCTGGAAGATTCTTTTTCCTGCAACTTTAATATCCTCATCGGCCAGACGCCAAAGGTCATGGGCATCAAGGAAATCCTGCGCCACTGGACAGCCTTCCGCATGGACTGCATTACCCGGCGCATCAAGTTCGATATCAACAAAATGACCCACCGGCTGCACTTGCTGGAAGGTTTAAAACTCATTCTGCTGGACATCGACAAAGCCATCGCCATCATCCGCGGCAGCGAAAAGGACGAAGACGTCATCCCAAATCTGATGCGCGGTTTTGCCATTGACGAACTCCAGGCCGACTACATTGCAGAGATCAAACTGCGCAACTTAAACAAGGATTATATCCTTAAACGCTTAGACGATATCGACGATCTGGCCAGGGAATTGGAACGGCTGGACTATATCCTCAAACACGAAGAAGAAGTCAAAAACATCATCATATCTGAACTCAAAGAGATTGCCAAAAAATACGGCTGCGACCGCCGGACTGAAATCATCACCGAAGAAGAAATGGTCGAAATACCAGAGGAAAACATGGTGGAGGACTACAACCTTAAAATCTTCCTCACCCAACAGGGATACTTTAAAAAAATCTCCGCCGTCAGCCTGCGTTCCAGCGGCCAGCAAAAACTAAAAGAGGAAGATTCCTTCATCGTAGAGCAGGAATCCACCAACCGGGCGGACGTCATCTTCATCAGCGACCAATGCGCGGCCTATAAATCCAGGCTTTCCGACATTGCCGACTGCAAGGCCAGCGAATGGGGGCATTACCTGCCCAACCTTATTGCTATGGAAGAAGGGGAACGCATTTTATACGCCGTAGCAACAGCAGACTACAGCGGGCATCTGCTGTTTACCTACGCCAACGGCAAAGCTGCCAAAATCCCGCTCAAAAGCTACGAGACCAAGACCAACCGCAAAAAACTGCTCAACGCTTACAGCAGCAAGGCGCCGCTGGTCGATGTGCGGTTTTTGCCGGAAGACACTGACCTGGTAGCCTACAGCACGCTTGACAAAGTGCTGGTATTCAACACCGCCGCCATCTCGGCAAAAACCTCTAAGGATTCCCAGGGCGTATCGGTCATGAATATGAAGAAAAACAGCAAAATCGCAAAAATCCGGCTTCTCTCCGAGACGTCGTTCACCGACCCGGATTACTACCGCACCAAAAACATCCCCGCTACGGGATATTATTTGAAAAATGAAGACGCCGAAGACGGCCAGCTTAGCCTGTTTTAATTTGTTAGGAGGGATTGCATATGGATATCAAAGAAAAAATGCATGCCGGCCTGCTGTATTATCCAGCAGATCCAGAATTGCTGGAAGAGCAGGCCACATGCCTGGAGAAATTATATGATTACAATGGTACCCGTCCCGCCGAGGAAGAGAAAAGGAAAACACTCCTCAAAGATATGTTTGCTGAAATTGGGGATGGCTGCCACATTGAACCGCCGTTTCATGCAAATTGGGGTGGGAAACATGTGCATTTTGGCAGCCAAATTTATGCAAATTTCGGCTTAACCTTGGTAGATGATACCCATATCTATGTAGGGGATTTTACTATGTTTGGACCGAATGTCATAATCGCCGCAGCCGGCCATCCTATCCTGCCCGCTTTCCGGAAACATGCCTGGCAGTATAATGCACCGGTACATATCGGGAAAAATTGTTGGCTGGGTGCGGGGGTCATTGTAGTCCCAGGCGTCTCTATTGGCGACAATACCGTCATCGGCGCCGGCAGCATCGTTACAAAGGATATTCCCGCAAATGTCATTGCTGTTGGAAACCCATGCCGTATACTCCGGGAAATTAATGATCACGACCGGGAATATTATTTCAAAGACCGCAAAATTACAGAAGAAGATTTGATTGCCTGTGCTATAGACAAATGAGTATGAAAAAAGCGCTATACGCTATTTATTCTTGTATAGCGTTTTTTATTTGTGCCCACAAGCCGCTAAACGCAAAACCGGCAATAAAAATATAAACTGTAGTAAAAGGCATTGCAATTCCCCATAGGGTACGGTATGATAATGGGTGTGGGAAGGAAGGGAATTTATGTTTTCTAGAAAAGATTTATTACGCCTCATTATTCCGCTTATTATAGAACAAATTTTGGCTGTTACCATTGGCATGGCAGATACCATTATGGTTTCTACTGTGGGGGAAGCTGCTGTTTCCGGCATTTCCCTAGTAGATACCATCAATGTTTTGCTCATCAATATTTTTTCGGCGCTCGCTACTGGCGGAGCAGTGGTAGCCTCCCAATACTTGGGCCGCGGTGATACTGAAAATGCCTGCAAAGCTGCAAAACAATTGGTGTATGTCATAACCATAGGTGCACTGCTGCTTATGACAGCCGCGCTGATTTTCCGAAAACCAATCATCCGGTTTGCCTTTGGTTCCATTGAACCGGATGTTATGCGCAATGCCGATACATACCTGTTTTTGTCTGCCATATCCTATCCATTCCTAGCAATCTACAATGGCGGGGCGGCCCTGTACCGCTCCATGAACAATTCTAAAATTTCCATGCTGGTTTCGCTGCTTATGAATATCATCAACATTTTTGGCAATGCCATTTTGATATATATTTTTGATATGGGGGTGGCCGGCGCCGGAACTGCCTCCTTTTTCTCCCGTGCCATTGCTGCGGTTATTATACTATTGCTGCTGCATAGGCAATCTACCCCCATTCATATCAACCGTATTTACTTGCCGGAATTCCATTCACAAATGGTCAAAAATATCCTGCGTATCGGTGTGCCGAACGGATTGGAAAACGGCATGTTCCAAATTGGGAAAGTGCTGGTACAAAGCCTGATTGCTTCATTTGGCACCATTGCCATTGCGGCCAATGCCGTTGCCAATAATTTTGCTTCCATTGAAGTATTGCCGGGGTCTGCCATTGGGCTTGCCATGATCACCGTAGTCGGGCAGTGCGTCGGCGCAAAAGACTACGATCAGGCAAAAGGATATGCCATGAAATTGATGAAAATTACCTACTTGACTATGGGCGCACTGAATATATTGGTTTTATTGCTTCTTCATCCATTGGTAGGTTTCTATCATCTATCCTATGAAACGACGGCGCTTGCAAAACAATTGCTCATCTATCATAGTATATGCTGTATCATCATCTGGCCTTCTTCTTTTACGCTGCCAAACAGCCTGCGCGCAGCAAATGACGTCAAATTTACCATGATACTATCCATTGTATCCATGTGGCTCTGTCGGATTGCCCTAAGTTATTTGTTAGCGAAAGGGCTTGGGCTTGGTGTGTTTGGTGTTTGGATTGCAATGACCGCGGACTGGCTGGTGCGGGCGATTGGCTTTATTTGGCGTTTTGCCAGCGGCAAATGGAAACACCGCCAACTCATCTAATTGTTAAAGATAAACCCCCTCCCCATCTTGGCTGGAGGGGGTTATATGTTTCTGTGACCGTTATATTGGCTGGCAATCATGGTAAACCTCTTACAGAAATTACCGTTGACATAATGCATAAAATTATGTAGACTATTGGTTGTCGGTGTCACCCGATTCTGACACCTTAAATAACGATAAGGAGAGATATCAATGAATCACCGGTTTCGCAAATATATTGTTGTACCAACGCTGTGTATGTCTATTCTAGCGGCATCGCCCACACCGCTGCTGGCAGCCAGCTTTACCGACTCTAATACGCACTGGGCAACGGAAGCCATCGAGATTTGGGCAGACTACGGCGTTATTCAGGGATTTGAAGGGGAATTCCGGCCGGATGACACCATCACCCGCGGGGAATTGGCTGTCATAATCAACCGTATTATGAATTATCCCACAGCAGCCGAAAATACCTTTACCGACTTAGCGGACGGCGCCTGGTATACCGACGCCATCTTAAAGCTGGCAAACCAGGGGATTATGAAGGGATTTGACGGCCAAATGCGTCCGGAAGACCCTGTAACGCGGGAAGAAACCCTAGTTATGATGGCGCGGGCTTTGCAAATGAAGCCCAGCAATGGGAAGGCTGTATCGTTCGAAGATATGGATTCAGTCAGCGACTGGGCAAGGGATGCGGTGCAAGCCATGGCTGAAAACGGGTTTATCCACGGCTTTGAAGACGGCACCTTCCGCCCAGGCGAAAATATGAGCCGCGCCGGTTCTGTCACAGTCATCAACAACACCATCAAGGGTTTTTACAATCAGCCGGGAACCTATCAGGCTTCCGAAGCGCTGAACGGATATGTGATTGTAGCATCTGACGGCGTTGTGCTGGAAGGCATGACCATCAATGGCAACCTGCTGCTTACCCCGAGCGTCACCAGCGGAGAAGTTACGCTGAAAAATACAACCGTTTCGGGCGAACAAATTGTCATTGAAGGAAACGGTAGCAGTGAAACCCCCACCCCTCCGGGATCGGAAGACGGCGATAACGATGATAACAACGGAGATAGCGGCGACAACAATGGCGGCGGCTCCGGCGGTGGTGGCAGCACCGGCGGCGGCGGTGGCGGCGGTTCCACCTATCATGATGCTGCGGATAATGACATTGTTGTAAGCAGCACCTATGCCGATAGAACCGGGAAGGTCACATCTGGATCCAAACGGTATACCATCGGCCAAAATGCATTTGACACGCTGGAAAAAGCAGTTGCCCAAGCGCAAGCGCTTGGAAAAGAAACTACCATTACCCTGCTGAGCGATTTGCAGTTGGAACAGACAGTTGAAATCCATGCTGACCAGTTGACGCTTCTTGGAAAAGGCCATACCCTCACCTATGCGGCAGGCGTCAAAGACGGTATTCAGATTGTTCAGCGTCAGGGCGTTGTTTTAGAAAACCTGACCGTCAAAATGCAGGACGAAACGGGAAAATGGAATGGAAGCTACGGTATCCAGGCATATGAATCGGATGTTACTTTAAACAATATCACCGCTACCGGAGCGGACGCCGGTATTCTGGTCAATGGCGCAGCAGTGAAGCTGGGAGGCATTGTGGATGTCAGCGGCAATGAATTCGGCGGCATTGAGGTGTCCAAAGGCACACTGGCAGAATCCAATCCCAGCCTGACTGGCTCTGCGGAAAACCTCAAAAATGATACAGAGGAAATTGGTAAACCAACCGTTTGGATTGACAAAGTATCTGAATTGACCGAAGCAGTCGTCAATGTTTCTGGCCTGCACCCATCTGCGGTATCTGAAAAAGATCAGATGCACTACTTTTTGAACGGCAGCTTGTTGGGCGTCCAGAGCGTTGGCACGCTGGAACAGTTAGAAGGAGCTTTGGCAGACGAAACTGTGAATACCATTCAGTTAACCGCTGATATTGCATCGGATAAAACATTGGAAATTACCCGACCGGTTATTCTTATGGGAACCGATGTGCAAAAAACCATTTCGTTTGAAAATAAAAATGGGTTCCAGATTGTTAATGCCGGCGACGTTACCCTTGAAAATATCAAGCTGGAGGTCACCGGACAGCAAGAGGGATGGCAAGGCCTTTACGCCTTGCAGGTATATGGCGCATCCCAAGCGGTTATCCGCAATATAGCTGCTACTGGAGCCGACGGCGGCATCCTGGTTAACGGCGCAGCGGTAACCCTGGAGGGGATTGTGGATGTCAGCGGCAATGAATTCGGCGGCATCGAAGTATCCAAAGGCACACTGGTAGAATCCAATCCCAGCTTGACAGGTTCTTCCGAAAACCTCAAAAATGATACCGAAGAAGCTGGCAAACCCACCATTTGGATTGATAAACTTTCAGAGCTCACCTCTGCAGTGGTAAACGTTACAGGCGTAAATGAAAGCGAAGTTTCTGAAAAAGATCAGATGCACTATTTCCTGGGGGAAGTCCCTTCCTTGCAGCAATAAAATAAACAAATAAAAAAACGGATGATTCCCAATAATAGGAATCATCCGTTTTTTTTACCGCCGGTTACGATTGGAAATAAAAATATTCACCATACTTTCCACCGCTGCTTTTTCGTCTTTTTCCATCATGTCATAAAGACGCAGCCATTCCTTTTGCCCGTCTGTCAAATCGGGCAAATCCATAGCCGGTGAAAGGAACTGTTCCAATGGCATATCAAATGCTTTGCTAATTGCTTCTAACGTCGGTAAAGTAGGTAAATTGTTATTCCGATACAACGATGAAATGGTTGACTGTGCAATCCCAGAACGTTTTGATAATTCATATTCGCTCCACCGCCTACCCTGACGTAACTGGGTGATTCTTTCTAAAACATTTATCATATGTAAAGCACCTCCCGATATTTGGATCTATTGTATTACAAATATCGGATTTCCGTTACTTCGGATATACGAAACAATATTGCGTAGTTGCAATATATGGGGTGCAATATATCAATTTATACGCCGTACTATAAAAAAACCGGCGGCTTCGGACCGCCGGTTTTTTTATTATCTATTGGTTCATCCACGCTTCAAACTCTGTAATCGGAAGCGGTTTTGAAAAAATATAGCCTTGTACCATATCGCAGCGCAATGCGCGTAAGATAGCAAGCTGGCGCTCTGTTTCAATGCCTTCGGCTACCACGCTAATCCCCAAATCTTTTGATAGGGCAATTAAATGGGAAATGATTTTCTGCGCTTTTTCCTGTTCAATATCATCAAAAAACGCACGATCCAGTTTGATGGTATCCACATCAAATTCCTGGAGCAACGCCAAAGATGAAAATCCTACGCCAAAATCATCAAGGGAAGATAAAAAACCGTAACTGTGCATTTGGCAAATCAGTTCTTTGGTCAATTCCCGCTGCTGTTCATCAAAAAAGATAGATTCGGTCAATTCCAATTCCAGCATACCATCCGGGACACCATATCGATCTTTAATCGCTGCAAATTGTTGTAAAAACCCAACATTACAAAAATGCCGCCGGGACAGGTTGACTGAAATAGGAAAAAGCGGTTTGCCCTCTGCCTGCCATTGCTGCTGTTGGGCGCATACCCGTTCAAATACATATAAGTCTAATTTACAAATAGCATCGCTTTTTTCAAAAACCGGAATGAAATCTGACGGAAGGATCATACCGCGCTGCGGATGGTTCCAGCGTACCAAAGCTTCTGCCCCGCCCAGCCGGTTGTCTGCCAACCTGATTTTCGGCTGCAAAAATACTTGAAAATCCCCATTTTTCAACGAAGGCCCTAACAAAGCGTTCAGTTCTTGCTCCATTTTCAAACCACGTACCAAATTCATGCTATAATAAACGCACGGGCCGTTGGCAGCCGCATACTGCGCTGCTATACGGGCATGTTCCAAAATAACGGCAGCGTCTGTTTCTGTTCCGTCTGCTATACATGCCCCTTGCCGAATGTGTATTGGATATCCATTGCACAAGTAACTGCTGGATTCGTTGATACGTTTCACCAGGCCATCCAATCGCACCTGCAATTTTTCAGGCCGCGTTTCCTTTAAACATAAGAAAAAAGCATCCGCCTCGTCGCGTGCAACCAGTTCCCCATCTATAACAGCATTTGAAAGCACTTGATACATTACCCGGAGGATTTCATTCCCTATGCCAATGCCAAAATTTTCGTTTATCAGTTTAAACCCTCTGACATTAAATAGTACCACCGCATATGTCTTACAAGGCGCTTCGGCAATCTGCCCTGCAAACGCTATTTGGAATGCCGTGCGGTTCATACCGCCGGTCAATGGGTCGGTAAATGCAATCTTTTCCAACGTCTTACGGTTTTTCCGATAGAATTGATATAAAATGCCATATAGGATAACAAACAGGATCAGTATACCGCCTACAATTACAAACGCACGGAAACTGTAAAGGTCAACTCCCCCCATGATTAAATCTCCGGGCACCAGTATGAGCAATATCCAATCGTTAATCCCCAACGCCTGGTAAGATAAAATCAAATGCGTCCCGTCAACAGCGGTAAAATGGAATGCACCGGCCTGGTTGGTTTTCCAGTTCCGTTCCATCGTCTGGATTGCTTGGGCTGTTTTGCTGTCCCCCTGGCTGAAGATCTCATCCAGCCGTTGGAATGGGCTGACATCGGTTGGCGATATCACCACTTCCCCTGCTTTGTTGACAATACAGGTCAGGCCTTCCCCGCCAAAACTATGAGGGGCAATCAATGCCTGCACATTTCCCTGGTCACAGATACCCGCCAACACCATAGCAACGGTATCCCCCTCATAAACAGGCACGGAAAACAATAGCCGCTGGCCGGATATGTTGGTAACCCGCGGCCGCCCGGAAAACGAATCCCGTATTCCCACAGTTTGCTGTAAACCGTCAACTAACACATCTTCCGGGACGGTCCGGTCTGGAAAAACCAAAAACAATCGATCAAATTCAGTAATTTCCGCTTTCCTTTCCAAAAACTCCTCGACACGCGCCTGGTCGGATAAACGGGGAATAGAATCGGCAAACTGCTCCATCATCCGCAGGTTAGAAAGAATCCGGCCGGAAATATCATTGGTAAGCTGGTCTGCAACATCTCCAACATATTTGTGTGCGGTGCCGTCAATATGTGCGCGCAAATTGGCGGTATTCCATACGAGCAAGGCAATCACCATGCATAGCACAATCGTCCATATGCCCATCTGTATACCAATACTGGCCTTAGGGTTCCGGTACAACGGCGTTTTTGATTTCGTTTCCATCAACCGTGCCCTCCTATTTATCGTTTGTTACAAAACCTCCGTTTATAGAACACGAGAGAATCTCAGCCTATGCAAAAATCGGCACAACCAATACCGCCATTATAGTATACTTCCCATGCAAAGTCAACGGTATCAAGCTCAGTTTTGGCAACCGTCACAACCGCCACTCAATATCCCCCATCGCCTGTTCATGGCCTTTTTGTTCTTCTTCCGGCAACGGTGCCTTATAATCCCCGTACTGTAACGTCAGATATCTATGGTAATCAGCCGGGACGGGGTATCTGCCGTCTTCAAAAGGCAGATAACAGGCTTTTCCAAAAATCAAATCCCGTTTTATCACCTTTCCTCCTTTGCAGGGAAGCAGCACATACCGTCCCGGTTTTTTACGCAGTGTCAGCAGGCGGATTGCCATGTGTAAATATATATGCCGCACCCGCAGCGGAATTTTTTCCAGCATACGCGCCAAGAATATATGGGATTCTTCATATTGGGTCATTTCCGCCATAATGAGCCTGCTGGCTATTTTGTAATTGAAACATGCAAATTTACGCAATAAGCAGCAATCACTGATGGGATAAATAGGGAATAAATCAATACAAATCCCCCAATTGATCGGAATATCCTGATACCGTTTGGGACGGGACAGTGTGCCAGTATCCCTGATTTTTGTCCAGGGCAGCGGGAAATGGGGTTCGATTGCCACATTGGTGATCAGGTATTGTTCCGCTGCTTCCCGCTGGAAAATGGGGATCAGCTTTTGCAGCAGCTCATACGCAAGCAGCACGTCAATATCGTCATCCCAAGGGATGAATCCCCGGTACTTGGCTGCGCCCAGCAGCGTGCCCTGCCCCAGGTAATAAGAAATATGGTGCTTTTTACATATCCGGTCCAGTTCTTTTAAAATCGCATATTCCCGCTTTTGTACCTGCTTTATCATTTCATTCATGGATTCCTCACCCCCGCAGCCTATATCATTTGTTCAATGGCATCGAGTATTTTTGCAAAATATCCGCTTTTGTCAAACTCTGCTGCATATGCCGCGCCGGCCGCCCCCATCCGGCGGCGCAATGGCTGGGAACTGCCTATAGCCCGAAGGGCATCCGCCAGCCTGTCAGAAAAACCCGCCCCTGTTTCGACAATCTGTGCGGACACACCACAGACATATTCCGGCATCCCGCCCGACCGTGCAATGACTACCGGCTTGCCCGCGCTCTGTGCTTCCAATACCACCAGCCCGGCCGCTTCGTTGCATTGCGAGGGGAATACAGCTATGTCGCAAGCATGATAGTAAGGAGGCAGCTTTTGATATTCCACATATCCGGCAAACGCTACCCTGCCGCCCAGCGTTTCCGCCTTCCGGTACAGAGATGCTGCAAAGTCTGTCTGTCCGGAATCGCGGAAAGCTGCCCCGCCGACAACCAACAATTTGATATGGCAGCCATCCAATTTGCCAACCGCGTCTATCAAAGCGTCAATCCCCTTTTCTGGAATCAGGCGGCCTACAAACAGGCAAACCACATCGTCTGGCGAAAATCCAAATTTCCGCCGTATCCTCTCTGCCTGCCGCTTGGTTGCCGTATCCCCCCAAAACGACGGGATATCTATGGCGTTTTTCACTGTAACAACCTGCGGCATCCCCGGTTCTCGCCGCAGTTTCCCTGCCACAAAGTCACTGACCGCCATAATCCCATCCGCTTGCCGGGCAAGAGCAGCCCCCAGTGTCCCTGCAAGATCTGCCGCATCATTGTGTAAGTGCAAAATCACACGGCTGCTGCAATGCTGTTTTAACGGCCGTACATACCATATGGCATTTTCAACAACTACCACATCGTATCTGTTTTTCCGGATCAGGCGCAATGCCTGTGAAAAATAGGGATTGCAACGCACCGGCGTTGCCCCAGATAATTTGCGTACCACCCGTTTCAGTATCCGGTACCCCTTCATGGCAATAGCCGGATACCGGATAAAATGGAAGGCAACCTTCCCGTATCTGGCTGCCCGCTCACGGGCAGGTACGGCATCTTTGGAAATGATATCCAGCGAACACGAAAAACAGCCTTTCTGATAGGTTTCCGCCATCCATTCCACCAATGTTTCCACCGCTCCCCCTTCTGTTGCCGGCACGGGATAGGCGCCCATCGTCAACAGGCAGAGTTTTACGAACCTGTTTTTCTCTTTACCCGGCATGCCTCGCTCCCCCTTTTTTCTGAAACCTGGAAAGCAAACTGCGGAATTCTACACTCTTGCAATAAGGCGCCAGAAAGACGGCAAACACCAGTGCCGAACCCAGCCCGGCTAAAACCAGCCCTCCAAATCCGTCAAACGGGATATTCTCTGACAGGAAATAGGCAAAAAAACAGCCAACTGCCGCCACCGCAGTATTCCGAAGATATTTTACCATATACGTCCATCCTGTCCGCCGGAACGCATACCGGTGAACCGCCCATGCTTCCCACCAGATGCATACGCCGATTTTCGAAACCGTTGTCCCAAATAAAACACCATATATCCCCATCTTGAAGACAACCAGGAATAAAAATGACACTGCCAGGTTGGCCAAAACCTCAAAAACCGCTTTTGGCCGCAGGCGGTTAAACAAACCGGCGGTATCTATCACAGCAATATTAGGCTGCCTGCTCCCCTGTAAAAAGAAATTCAAAATAACCACGAACGTCACCATTGGCGGAAGAACCCAATCCGTCCCGGCGAACAGACTGATAAACCGTTCCAAACACCCGGAAAGCACTACGGAAATCAAAAAGAACCCGCAAAACGCAATAAAAACCAGTTCTTCAAATACTTGGTACTGATGCGCCTCATCCCCTTTTGCCATCAAGTTCCCAATACTGCCTGTAACTGCATACATCACATTTGTAACCACGCGCTCGATGATACCAATAACCATGGCATAATTGGAATATACCCCCATTAAGGCAATATTCACATAGGATATCATCAAATTATCCGTACCGACAACCAGTTTCCCGCTGATTTTCTGAAACATCAGAGAAACAACACTTTTCTTCAGCAGCGCTTTATCGCTATTTAGCAGCGGTTCTCTGCGGTACCGTTTTATCAGCGGATATTTTTTGTTACAAATAGCGGAAATAACAAAGTTTGCACCCAGGCTGCAAACCAAGTTTACTGCCAAATACCCGATATAGCTTTGGAAAACCAATATGGCTACCCCTTGAAGCAGGTATTTGACAACCGAAAATAAATCGTCGCTGACGCTGTTGATATAATTTTGCTGATAGGCACTGAGCAACGTCCTTTTGTATGAAAAAAAATAACTCAATACCGTATTTGCCAAAAACAGCAGATATATCAAGTTGATATTGGCAACCTGGGTAGCCTCTTTGGTAAAAAACCGCATAAACGGAATCAGCAGGATACCGGCTGCCGCTGTCACAACGCCAAGGATATGATAAACTTTGCGGTAAAACGCCATCAGGGAACCAACCCTTTTTTCATCCCCATCTGCAATGGGCCGGTAAAGCGCAAACGCAACCGATGTCCCAAATCCCAATTCTGTCATGGAAAGCAGCGTTAATACACTTTCCATAACGGCATTGACTCCCAGGTAATCCTGTCCGAACGCACGGATAAAAAACCACCTGAGTATAAATCCCAGCAAAATCGTCACAATTTGCCCGGCAAATGCCAGGCTGCTGTTACGCAATGAATTGATAAACCGCATAGGCTCCTCCTATTTTGCAAAATAGCCGGCGGCTTTTTCCAAATATGCAATGATGCATTGGTCAAAAAGGCCGCATCCGCCGTTTTTTATCACCTGCATGGCATCCTGATAGGAAAGCCCCTTACGGTAAATACGGTCGGTATACAGCGCGTCAAACACATCGCAAACCGCCACTGCCTGTACATAAACAGGCAAATCCTTGCGCCCAATATATCCATTGCCGTCAATCCGCTCGTGATGGTAAAGGCAGATATTTTTCACCATTTCAAATTCCCCGCCGCACAATTCCCCCTGTATCATGAAAAAACCGGCTTCGGTATGCCGCGACATGGATGTTTTTTCTTCAGGTGTCAGGGATGCATCTTTGGTCAAAATCACGTTTTTTACATGCAGCTTCCCCACGTCGTGCAGCAGCGCGCCTTTGCAAATATACGCAATTTCCTGCGGCGTATATGCCGCTGCGTTATCGCGGTTCATTTGCTTAAGCATTTTGGCCACCAGCGTTTTTACGCGCAGGGAATGGTAATAGGTCTCTGCATGGCTGGTTTTCAATTCTTGTAAAATTTCCTGCAATTTTTCAGTCATTTCAATCATGCTTTTCCCTTCCATCTGCATAAAAAAATCAAACGAACTATCGCGGCAGGCAGAAGCAGCAACCCTGCATTGATCAACCGGTCTTTTACTTTAATCCAGCGTTTGTCCGTCTGCCGGTATACCTGCCATGCCTTTGTCCGTTTGCCGGCAATCAGATAGTGCCGGCAGCGGCGCATAGAAAACCATTGCATGAGTTTTTTCAGGTTTTCCCGTTTTTTTGCCGGAATCCCCGCATCGCTGTACAATGGTTCCACCGTATCGAAAAACCCCCAGTCTGGGTCAAAAGAAACATTTTTCGTCGCCGTGCTGTTTTGTTTTCGATAAACTGCCGTTGCCATACCCGACAATACAACCGGATAGTATGCCGCCACCCGCAGGGATAGTTCCAAGTCCTCTCCTATCGCGCATTCTTTTGGAAAACCGCCAGCCTTTGCAAATGCACCGGCTGCAATACACGTGGTAATAATGGTAAATACCTTTGCGGATCTATCATTGCTGTACGCTTCAAAAAAATCCTCCAACAATACATCTTCGTTCCGGTCCAAAAAGTTACAATCGTCCAGTTTCCCGCCATTTTGCAGTTCCGTTCTGGTAAAAGTCCCATAAAGGCCCGCCGTTGGGTATTTTTCAATCAAATCCCGCATCACCGCTAGGTGGTTGGGGTACCACACATCATCCGCATCCAGAAAAGCAAAATACGCGCCTTTTGCCCGTTTTGCGCCTGCATTCCTGGCAGCCGATACCCCAGAGTTTTGCTGGAAAATGATTTGAATTTTCCCATTGACAGCATATGGCTGCAAAACTTCCCGTGTATGGTCTACAGAGCCGTCGTCTATGATAATCAATTCCCAGTCGGGTTCTGTTTGCGCCAAGACGCTTTCGATGGCTTCCCCAATCACATGCGCCCCATTGTAAACCGGTAAGATAATGGAAAACAGCATCATTTCCCTCCCATCAAAAAAAATAAAGCAGCATATACGGCCAGTCGATAAAAAAATCTACCGTCATGCCAAACACCAGAAAGGCAAACGGGAAAATCAATTGCAGCATCCGGATGTCCTCCTGCGCATACCCGGGGTTTTGAGAAAAATGCCGCAGTATCCGGTAGCCAAATACCGCAAAAAGCGGCAGATAGACCAGCAACGTGCCAAGCAGGCCGAAATTCAAGATCCCCTGTATATACGAATTGTGACAAGCGGTGTAAAATGCAGAATTGTCAATGGTCATCACCGTCACAACACTGCCGCCGATAAGCTGCCCCCAAAAACTTTTGGAAAGAAAGGTTTGCACAGCCGCTTGCCAGATAGATCGGAAGAGCGTCGTGTAGGGAAAGACTGTAGATCT
>CALGRC010000211.1 GCA_937959315.1 uncultured Clostridia bacterium
GCCGCAGTCAAAGTACCCCAATTTGCGGTAAAAATGCTGGGCGCCTTCGTCTGACCGGGTAGAGGTCAGGGCTATTTGATAGCCCTGCGCTTTCATATCGGCCTCCCAACGCTGCATCAGATGCTTCCCATATCCCTTTCCCCGGCAATTTTCCGCAATATACAGCATGGTGCAAAACGGCGTGTTATCCCAAAATAAATTATACCGCAAAAGCCCGACCGGCCGGCCATCCAGCCATGCCACATACCCTCTTTTTTTCTGCACCTTGTCCGCAAATACCGCCTGTGGCAAATGCCTGTCAAGATGATACCAGAATGCCCGGTCGCCGGGCGTCACATATCGAATTTCCAGCATACCATCCGGCCTCATTTCGTATTTCCCGCCCCCATCTCAAATCCCGGCTCGCCTGCGTCGCGCAGCGCGGTGATATAGCCCAAAAACCGCGGGGTTTTTCCGTCAATGTCTGCCTGCGTCACGCCATACTGCTTGGTAAACGCCAGCGAAAACCGCTCTGCCTCTGGGTTAGCCCCCGTGCCCGGCCAGCTGCACTGCATACAAACCTGCCCGGTTTTGCGTTCAAAAACCACCTCTGTATTGATCCCGTCCCCCAGCAGCACCCGGTAGCCAAAAAAATCCAGGCCCAGCGATGCCGGGTCTATCTGCATGGCCTCCTGCTGTGCTCTTTCCAACTCCAAATGGTGCCGCTCAAATTCCCTGTAAGAACCATCCCTCGGCGGCGTCACCTGTGTTTTTAACATTTCTGGGAAAAAATTGCGCACACTCTCCGCCGTCAGCATTTTCAGCCGCCCTTCTGATAAGCCCAGCGGCTCTGTCCGGTAATGCTGCGCCAGCCACGCTTCCAGCTCGCCTATGCTATGTGCATTGGGCTGCATGCGTTGCGCGCACTGCTCTGCCCACGCGTCGAATGCGGCCTTTTTGCGGTCATCCGTTTTGATAAATCCAACGCTCACCGCTTGCCCGGCTTTTTTTTGCAGCCGCCTGCTCCAAATACGGGCTTTCCAGTCCTCAAACATTGCTATCCCCCTTTTTTGCGTCCTTGGTGATGATGCGGATAGCGTCCCGCACCGTACCAACCCCGGCAATGGCAATCCCCTTTACCGAAGCCAGCGCCCTGACATTGCCTTCGGGTACCATGCACCGGGAAAAGCCCATTTTTTTAGCTTCCATTACCCGCCGCTCGGCATAGCTGATGGCCCGCACTTCGCCGGTCAGCCCCACCTCGCCCAAAATAATGGTATCGGGCGGGATGACAAAATTATGGTAATTGGACGCAATGGCCAGCACCACTGCCAAATCGGTTGCGGTTTCCACAATCCGGATGCCTCCCACCACATTGATGTACACATCCTGGTTTTGCATGGAATAGCCCAGCTTTTTCTCCAGGATTGCCACCAGCAGCACCGCACGGTTATAATCCAGCCCCGTCGCCATGCGGCGGGCCATGCCAAACCCCGTCGGCGACGACAACGCCTGCACCTCTGCCAGCACCGGCCGGGTGCCCTCCAGCGTACACACTACCGTAGAACCCGGCGTATCCTTCGGCCGGCCGCTCAGCAGCATTTCAGAGGGGTTGGGCACCTCTGAAAGGCCGGTATCCTTCATTTCAAACACGCCGATTTCATTGGTGGAGCCAAACCGGTTTTTGACGGTGCGCAGCACCCGGTAGGACTGCTGGCGCTCCCCTTCAAAATAAAGGACGCAGTCCACCATATGCTCCAGCATCCGCGGCCCGGCAATGCTCCCTTCTTTGGTAACATGCCCTACAATAAATACGGCTACGCCCTGTTCCTTTGCCAGCCGCATGAGCACATGCGTGGTTTCGCGCACCTGGCTCACACTGCCCGGCGCGCTGCTGACTTCCGGGCGGAACATGGTCTGGATAGAATCGACAATCAGCACATCCGGCTTAACGCTGCTTGCCTGGAATACCGCATTGTCCAGGTTGGTTTCCGGCAGCAGCAGCAAATTTTCAGCAGTAATCCCCAGGCGGTCGGCACGGATTTTAATCTGGCTGGCAGATTCTTCGCCCGATACATATAAAACGGTATGGGTTTGCCCCAGAGACTGGCAGATTTGCAATAGCAACGTGGATTTCCCAATGCCGGGATCGCCGCCCACCAGCACCAGCGAACCCTGCACCAGGCCCCCGCCCAGTACCCGGTCCAGTTCCCGGTTGCCGGT
>CALGRC010000212.1 GCA_937959315.1 uncultured Clostridia bacterium
CTGACAATCTGAAATTAGAGGGGATAGATTTTTACCACAGGTATCCAGAGGATATCAAATTGTTTGCTGAAATAGGTTTTAAAGTGTTCCGCACATCCATTGCATGGGCGCGGATTTATCCAAATGGAGATGATGAAACGCCAAACGAAGCAGGATTGCAATTTTATGACCGGCTGTTTGATGAGTGCTTAAAATATGGCATAGAACCGCTGGTAACGCTGTCTCATTACGAACCGCCTTTGGCGTTGGCTACCAAGTATGATGGCTGGCGCGACCGGCGTACCGTCGGGTTTTTTACCAAATATGTTGAGACGGTATTTGCGCGGTACAAAGATAAAGTGAAATACTGGCTGACCTTTAATGAAATCAATTCACTGTTCAATGCGCCGTTTATGAGCGGCGCCATTGCGACGCCCAAGGAGCAGCTTACCGAGGAGGATTTGTACCGCGCCGTCCACCATCAGTTTTTGGCCAGTGCGGCCGCGGTAAAGCTGTGTCATGAAATGATCCCGGACGCCAAAATTGGCTGTATGATTTTGGGGATTACCGTGTATCCGCTTACACCCGATCCGGATGATATTATCAAAACCATGGAGCGCGACCGGGAAACCTACCTGTTTGCCGATGTGCATGCGCGCGGGGCATACCCACGCTATTTGCTGCGGTATTTTGAAAAAAACGGTATTGACATTGGCCTGACGCAGGCGGATAAAGAACTTTTGCAGCATACGGTGGATTTTATATCCTTTAGCTATTATTCCAGTATCTGCGAAACCGCCAATCCATCGCGCGGGGAGCAAACGGGCGGGAACCTGAGCCGCGGCTATAAAAACCCCTATGTCAAGGCCAGCGGATGGGGCTGGCAGATTGATCCACAGGGGCTGCGGTATACCCTCAATAAGCTCTACGACCGGTACCAGTTGCCCCTCTTTATTGTGGAAAATGGGCTGGGGGCTGAGGATGTGCTGGTGGAGGACGGCTGCGGCGGCAAAACGGTGAAGGATGATTACCGGATTGCCTACCTCAATGACCATTTGGTGCAGGTAGAAAAGGCCATTGACGACGGCGTGGAGGTGATGGGCTACACCTCCTGGGGCTGCATTGATTTGGTAAGCGCTTCTACAGCCGAGATGCGCAAACGGTACGGATATATTTATGTAGACCGCAATGATGATGGGAGCGGGAC
>CALGRC010000213.1 GCA_937959315.1 uncultured Clostridia bacterium
CAATACCGCCTGCCGCTGATTTTGCCGTCACATCGCCGCGGTAAAAGCTGTTGGTGATAGTCGCCTCGGTTTCCAAAATGCCAGCCAATCCTCCAGCCTGCTTGCAATCTGCCGCCATGAGGTTCCCGGTTCCCATGCAGCCGGAAATGACGCTGCCGCTTGCCGCCTCGCCGACCAGTATGCCAACCGCCTGATCTGACGCGCCTTGTATCGTAACCGACGCATCCTGCAATGTCAAATTCTTTACGGTACCATAGTTGACACGGATCATGCCTGCCCGGTAACCGTCGCTTGCCCCGGCCGTTTCGTTGATTGTCAGCTGCCCGATACTGTGCCC
This sequence comes from uncultured Clostridia bacterium, assembly GCA_937959315.1. Classification (GTDB taxonomy): domain Bacteria; phylum Bacillota; class Clostridia; order UMGS1810; family UMGS1810; genus CALGRC01. The sequence goes on from CALGRC010000213.1 coordinate 338, forward strand.
CTGCCCATCCAGCGTACCAGTAAAGGTATCAATCATCCGGAAATTCCCGGTCAACGTAATATCGTCGGTCAAAATATAGTTTTTACCCACATACCCGGCAATTCCCGCGTTCATCTTGCGGGCTGCATAATCCAGCTGCTCTGCAGTAGCGATTTGATACGGGTTGTTTTCCGTCCCGTCCCCGGGCAACATTATGACATCTGGCGCCGTATAGTCATTTTTATACTGCGGGACAGGATATTTATTTTCCGCATCCCATCCCCATGCATTGATAAAATCCCAATCCAATACATCCACATATGTAGACTGGTCCTGCAATTCCTCCAGCGACATACCGGCGCCATTTTTATTATCAGAGGTCCCGTCGCCTGCCGCAAGCCCATTGAGCAAAATGGAATCATTTGCCACATTGTTGTAAAGCACCGAATCCACACCGCTGTCCAGCGCAAATACTCTTCCAATAAAAACCGGCGTTCCCTGATAATGCAATGCAGCGTCATACGCCACGCAATTTTGGATTTTGGCATTGGCGCCGTCTGAAAATATCCGCACGACTATGCCGGCTGCTCCCCGGATAGACATGGTGCTGACGCCCTTTGCCTCCATAGTGCCCATGGCAATACAATTCCTTACCGTTGCGCTGGCGCGCATCATGGGGACAATGCCGCTGGCGCTGCCCGCGCCCCGGACCGTGCCGCTGAAAAAGCAGTCCTCAATAATAGAGGTCCCGCCTGCTGCGCCGGCAATGCCGCCCACACTGTCGAAGGTATCATATGCGTCAAACCTACTATTTTTTACCGTGACGCCGCTGATACGGCCATTGTACAAATAACCGACCACAAACCCGCCGCGCTGCGAATTGTTGACAATATCGGTCCCGGTCACTGTTACAGACGCATCTTCAAACGTCAGGTTCTTTACCACCATGCCGGTATTCCCCGTTTTAAAGAAGCCAGCCATGGCAGAGGCGGGTACGCCGTCCGGATAATCGGCGGTGATGGTCATATTGGATATGGTCTTTCCATTTCCGTCGAACACATCCTGAAAGCTGTCGAACATCGGGAAGTTTTCCACTTCTGACAGATCGATGTCATCTATCAGTTTGTAATGCTTCGAGCCATTGGTGCTCCGGTATTCTGGGTCCTGTGCGTTGTGCCGTTCTACCACAAACAATAATTGCTCAGCCGTCCCGATTTCAAAGGGGTTTTCCGCCGTTCCATCGCCGGCAAGATTTAATCCGACTGTCAATGTAAACGCTTTGCTGACCGCGCCCTTTTCATTTTGCGCACAAATCACAAACGAATAGGAACCCGCTTTTGTTGGAGTACCGGAAAGTTCGCCGGTTTCCCCATTCAAGGCAAGGCCTTCCGGTAAATCCCCGCTCTCTACCGACCAATAAATCGGCGTTTGCCCCATTGCCGACAAGGTCTGGCTAAAGGCAATTCCAAGTTTTGCACTTGAAAGAGAAGCAGTTGTAATAAAAGGTTTTTCCAAGTTGTCATATTGCAGTACCGGATATCCGGCTTGACCCATTTCCCACCGGGCGGTAAAATCCCATCCCAGCGCTTCGTATGTCGCCTGCTGCTTGAGCGCCGCTGCCGTTGTATCCGTACCATTTTCCGCGCTGGAGGCTACCGCAGAGCCGTTGACCGTTACCGCTTCATTTGCCAGATTACCGGTCAAAGAAGATTTGGAACCGCTGTCCAATCCCAATATACGGCCTGCATACACCGGGGAACCTTCATATGTCACACTGCCGTCATACATCACGCAGTTTTCCAGTTTTACATCCACACCGTCGGTGAAAATACGTACGGCAATCCCGCCGGCGCCTTTGATGGATTTTTTAGCAACCCCTTTTGCTTTGAAATCCCCCATGGCAATACAGTTGCGTACCGATGTCTTGGCCCGCAGCATGGGCACAATCCCGCTGGCGCTGCCTGCGCCAGAAAGGCTTGCATCTACAAAGCAGTTTTCAATGGACGCGCTGCTGCCTGCCGCGCCGGCAATGCCGCCCACACTGTCGAAGGTATCATATGCGTCAAACCTACTAT
>CALGRC010000214.1 GCA_937959315.1 uncultured Clostridia bacterium
TGTTCAATGACCACTTCATGGGCAAGCTCCCCGCCCAGATAGGTAAACTCGGCAAGCATTTCGTCAGTGGTGCGCAAATAAAGCGGCGCCTGCTTGTCCGCGTCGGCAAACCCCTGGCCGGCCATCAAAATGCGGCGGAACACCTCATCCTTGGGGTTTAAAAAGTGGACGTCGCAAGTGGCGACGGTCAGTTTGCCTGCCCGCCTGCCAAAGTCAATGATCATTTTGTTGATGTATTTGAGGTCTTCCACACTGCCGACCGAGCCGTTGTCCACCAAAAACTGGTTGTTGCCCAGCGGCTGGATTTCCAGGTAGTCGTAGAATTTGATGATTTTGTTAATCTCGTTGAAATTGACGTTTTTGGGATTTTCCAAAAGCGCCCGGTAGAGCTCGCCAGCCTCACAGGCAGAGCCCACCAGCAGCCCTTCGCGGTATTGCTCCAGCAGGCTTTTGGGTACCCGTGGGCGCTTGTAAAAGTAGTCTAAGTGCGATTTTGAGATAATATGGTATAAATTGCGCAGCCCTGTGTAATTCTTCACCAAAATTATGGTGTGGTAGGTGCGCTGGGATTTGATATCCACATCGCCTGCCAAGGTGGTATTTAAAGCAGATAGCTTGGTTGCGCCGCGTGTTTTTAATATATCGCACAGCTTCAAAAACAGCATGGCGGTCGCCGCCGCGTCGTCGCAGGCGCGGTGGGCGTTTTCCAGTTTGATATCAAAATACTTGGTCAGCGTTCCCAGCTTGTGGTTTTTGGCGTCTTTTACCAGCGTACGGGAAAGCTCCAAGGTATCGATGTATGGAAAGGTGAAATCCAGCCCGTTGGCGTTGGCTGCCGCGCGGATAAACGAGGTGTCAAACCCCGCGTTGTGCGCCACCAGGGCGGCGGAACCCACAAAATCGTAAAAGTCGCGGATGGCCTGGGATATCACCGGCGCATCTTTCACCATATCGTCGGTGATGTGGGTGAGCTCGGTAATCTTTTCAGGGATATGCCGTTCCGGATTGACAAAGGTTTCAAACCGGCCGACCTCCTCGCCGTTTTTGAGCTTGACCGCGCCGATTTCGGTAATGGCGTCGCCGGTAGGGGAGAGGCCGGTGGTCTCCAAGTCGAACACCACAAATTCCCCGTCCAAATCGCCGGCGGCCTCGCCATAGACAATGGGTACGCTGTCGCTGACAAGATAGGCTTCCACGCCGTAGATGATTTTGATACCGTGCTTTTTGGCCGCATTTGCCGCTTCGGGGAAGGCCTGTACGTTGCCGTGGTCAGTAATGGCCACCGCCTTGTGCCCCCACCGTGCCGCAGTGGACACCAAATCGCTGGCGCTGGCCATGCCGTCCATGGCGGACATCTGGGTATGCAGGTGCAGTTCCACCCGTTTTTCTTCGGCAGTATCCTCCCGCTGGGGCTTTTGGGCACGGACAATATCGTTTACCATGATGATATTTTCCCTGGCAAAGGTATCGTATTGGATGCGCCCGCGCAGCGTCACATAGACGCCGTCCTTGACCTGCGCTTTGACGGATGGGAATTTGTCCTTTTCCAAAAAAGCTTTGGCAGAATAGGAGCTGGTTTCGTCGGTAATGCAGAACATCAGCAGCATTTTGCCGCTGCGCAGTTCCCGGCTGTCCACGCCGTACACCTCGCCGCGCACCACAACTGTGCTGTCGCCGTCGCTGATGGAGGACAGCGCCACCGGCTCGCCCTTGATGGTTTTCCCCAAGATGATACCGCCCGTGTCTGCCGTATCCGGTTTGGCTGCCTTTGCAGCGGGCGGCGGCACAATTTTTTCCAGCTTTTCCAGCGTTTCGGCCTGCCGCTTTTCCAGTTCGTCTTCGGTGGAATCGTCCACAAATTTGACCTGTACCCGTTCGCCAAGCTGTGTGAACACCAGTTTTTCCATCAGCGTGTTGCAGCCGGTGTCTGCCAGCATACCGGTGCCGTATTTGCAACGCACGTACAGCACCCCTTCGCGGAAGGCGGCCGTGCTGTCGGTCAGCAGGCTGCGCACACCCGGCACCATGGTATTGACATAAAAGACCAAGTTTTCATAATAACGCGGCAAATCCACGTCGGCGAGCGCCATATTTTCATATTTGACCTTGATGACCAGGCTGTTGAGGTCAAAGGCCTGCTGGGCTTCCTGTTTGACCGTTTCAATGAGGCCGTACGGAATGAGCGTTTCGCTGTAGAGCGTCAGCTCCATTTTCCGTGAAGCGGCATTGGCGTGGACGTCGTATATTTTTAAGGATGCAAGTTCCGGCGGGATGGAAATGCCGCGGAACAGCGTATCCAGCGTGACAGTGGTTGGTGACATGGCGTTTTTCCTTTCTATGTATGACAGCTATGGATTACAATTTTTCAATTTCCTGTACCAGCGCGGCAAATAGTCCTGCTTCAGGTACTTTTTTCATAGGGGTCCCCTTTTGAAACAGCAGCCCGTACCCATCGCCGCCCGCAATGCCGATATCTGCTTCGCGCGCTTCGCCCGGGCCGTTGACCGCGCACCCCATCACCGCAACCGTGATGGGCTTATCTACCGTTTGCAGGTATCCCTCTACTTTTTTTGCAAGCGGTATCATATCGATATGCGTACGCGCGCAGGTGGGGCAGGATATGAGTTTGGCGCCAAACTCGCGCAGTGAAAGCGCTTTTAAAATTTCTTTGGCAATTTTGATTTCCTGCACCGGGTCATCGGTGAGCGATACCCGGATGGTATCGCCGATGCCGTCTGCCAAAAGGGCGCCAATGCCAATGGCGGATTTGACAGTGCCCGATAAAAAGGTACCTGCCTCGGTGACCCCCAGATGTAGCGGGTAAGGCGTCTGCTCGCGCAAAATCCGGCACGCCTCTATGGTGGTGCGCACGTCCGAGGCCTTGACGGATAAAACGATATTTGAAAATCCGCAGTCCTCCAAAAGCGATGCGTGGCGCAGGGCACTTTCTACCAGCGCCTGTGCAGTGGGGCCGCCGTGGGTTTTGAGCAAATCCTTTTCTACTGACCCGCTGTTGACGCCAATGCGGATGGGTATGCCGCACCGCTCTGCCATCTGTGCAACCGCGCGTACCCTGTCGGGGGAGCCAATGTTGCCCGGGTTTAGGCGCACTTTGTCCGCGCCATGTTCCATGGCGGCGATAGCCAGCCGGTAGTCAAAGTGGATGTCTGCCACCAGCGGGATATGGATTTGTTTTTTGATTTCAGAAATTGCGCATGCACTTTCCCCATCTGGTACTGAAACACGTACAATTTCGCACCCGGCAGCCTCCAGCGCCAGAATTTGTTTGACGGTTGCCGGCACGTTGGCTGTAGGGGTGTTGCACATGGACTGGATGCGGATGGGGTTCCCACCCCCAATGGGATATTTCCCGATGGATACCGTTTTTGCTTCCATGCGCACCGCTTCCTTTCAAGCTGCAAAATGATATCTTTAGTATAGCACAAACCCCGCTGGAAAACAAGCGGCAGGGGGCGTAAAAAAATATGCACAGGAAACAGAAATCTTTTTGAGGAAATCTACCAAATTGGTGAATAAATGATTGAAGATTTTTGTATCTTATAGTATAATAACATCAAGTAACAGGTCATGTGCGATAAATCCATTTCAAAAGGAGGATGCTTGCGATGGTTCATTTGATTGTTGGAAGAAAAGGGACCGGAAAGACCAAAGCGCTGCTCGACCGTGTAAATGAGGCGGTTCAAAATGAGCATGGGAACATTGTGTTTATCAACCGCGGGCAGCGCCATATGTTTGATTTGAGCCACGATGTGCGCCTGATTGACGCAGACCAGCTTGGGATTGACACATTTTGTGCATTTGAGGGGTTTATCAAGGGGATTTTATCACAGAATTATGATATTACACACATTTTTGTCGATTCCCTGTTTAAAATTGTAAACGACGATTATGCGGGGCTGCCCGAGTTTATTGGGCGGCTGGAAAAAATTGCGGATGGGAATGCGTTGTCCTTTACCATTACCATCAGTGCCGGCCGGGAGGAGCTGCCGGAAGAGGTGGAAGAATATATCGCGTAGCGGGTATTTGCTTGTGTATGCCCTGGCGCGATTTTTTTGACGGATTTTGCGAAAACCGCCTTTTACAAGGGCGGTTTTTCTATGTATCAAACAGGTTTGGCTGGGAAATGCTAAAAAGGCAAATTCCCCCTTGCAATTTGCTGCAAGCTGTGGTAAAATGATACGCGGTAAAAATACACACGCGCCCGATGGGGCCGGCGTTGCAATGCGTGTTTTCATAGAAACGGCGCGTATTGTCCCGGTTTTCAGACGACGGCAGCGGCGGTATTTAAAAACAATGGAGGTGCTTTACGTATGTCAGTCGTTTCTATGAAGCAGTTGTTGGAAGCGGGCGTCCACTTTGGCCATCAGACGCGCCGGTGGAACCCCAAAATGGCCGAGTACATCTATACTGAGCGCAATGGGATTTATATCATCAATCTGCAGCGCACGGTGAAAAAGATTGGCGAGGCGTATGATTTTATCCGTTCGGTTGCCGAAAGCGGGCAGGATATCCTGTTTGTCGGTACCAAAAAGCAGGCGCAGGAGTCTATCCGCGACGAGGCGCTGCGCGTCGGTATGTATTATGTCAATGCCCGTTGGCTGGGCGGTATGCTCACCAATTTTAAAACCATCCGCAAACGGATTGACCGTTTGAACCAATTGGAAAAAATGGAAGCCGACGGCACGTTTGACTTGCTGCCCAAAAAGGAAGTTGGAAAACTGAAATTAGAGGCTGAAAAGCTGACTAAATATTTAGGCGGTATCAAAGAGATGCGCCGTCTGCCGGGCGCTATGTTTGTGGTGGACCCGCGCAAGGAAAAAATTGCAGTATCGGAAGCGCGCAAGCTGGGTATCCCGGTGGTTGCGATTGTGGATACCAACTGCGACCCGGACGAGGTGGATTATGTTATCCCGGGCAACGACGACGCCATCCGTGCGGTCAAGCTGATTGCGGCGACCATTGCAAACGCGGTGATTGAAGGCCGCCAGGGCGAGCAGATGGACGCCGAAGGCGAGTCTGCGGCTGAAATGGCAGATACGGCGGAGCAGGCGGCTGAACAAGAGCTGGAAGCTGCCGCGGCAAGCGTGGAATAAGGCGGGAGGAGTAAAAGCGATGTTTACAGCAAAAGATGTGAAGGATTTGCGTGAAAAAACCGGCTGCGGCATGATGGACTGCAAAAAAGCGCTGACCGAAGCCGATGGGAATATGGAAAAGGCCATTGAGCTTTTGCGGGAAAAGGGCCTGGCAGCAGCGGCGAAAAAGAGCGGCCGGATTGCGGCGGAAGGCCTGGTTGACGCATATGTTTCGGCCGACGGCAAGGTGGGCGCGGTCATCGAGGTCAACAGTGAAACCGACTTTGTGGCAAAAAATGCCGACTTCAAAGCGTTTGTCAAAACGCTGGCGCAGATTGTTGCCGAGCAGAACCCGGCGGATGTCGCGCAGCTCATGGAGCTGGAATACACTGGCAGCGGCATGAAGGTTGAGGAAATGCTGCGGGAAAAAATCCTGGTCATTGGCGAAAATATGAATATCCGCCGGTTTGCCCGGTTTGAGGGCGCGGTGGTGTCTTATATCCATGGCGAGGGCCGGATTGGCGTACTGGTAGATTTTGCAACAGATGTGGCTGGAAAAGACGGGTTCGACGCCTTTGCCAAGGATATTGCCATGCAGATTGCCGCGGCGGCGCCGCAGTATTTGTGTGAAGAGGATGTGCCGGCAGAGGTGCTGGATAAGGAAAAGGAAATTTTGACGGTGCAGGCTATGAACGAGGGCAAACCGGAGGCGATTGCCCAGAAAATGGTTGCCGGCCGCATTAAGAAATTCTATAAAGAGGTTTGCCTGGTGAATCAGCAGTATGTCAAAGATCCGGACAAAGACGTTAAAGCCTATGTGGACGAGACGGCAAAGGCCCTGGGCGGCAGCATCAAAATCAACAGATTTGCGCGGTTTGAAAAAGGCGAAGGCCTGGAAAAACGCGAGGACAACTTTGCAGACGAAGTTGCTAGCATGATGAAGTAACATTTGTAGAAAAAAGACGCATAAAAAATCCAAAAAAGGGGCACTTAGGTGTTCCTTTTTTTTTGGATTCATGGTATAATAAATCCGGATATGAAGAAAAAGCTACCAATGACGGAGGACGGTATGGGTACAAAATACAAACGGGTGCTATTGAAAGTCAGTGGCGAGGCGCTGGCAGGGGACAAGGGCTTTGGCCTGTGCGAGCAGACCATTGGAAGGATTACGGATACCATCAAAGAATGTGTGGATATGGGGGTACAGATTGCCATTGTGGTAGGCGGCGGCAACTTTTGGCGCGGCCGCACCGGGGAGCATATGGACCGGACGCGCGCCGACCATATGGGTATGCTGGCGACGGTGATCAATGCATTGGCGCTGTGCGACGCCTTGGAGCAGAGGGGTGTCCCTACAAGGGTGCAGACCGCCATTGAAATGCGGCAAATTGCAGAACCTTATATCCGCGGCAGGGCAGAGCGGCATTTGGAAAAGGGGCGGGTGGTTATTTTTGGGTGCGGCACCGGCAACCCGTTCTTCTCTACTGACACCACCGCGGCGCTGCGGGCGGCGGAAATTGACGCGGATATCATTTTGCTTGCCAAAAAGGTGGACGCGGTATACGACAGCGATCCGCATGTCAACAAAGCGGCGGTTAAATTTGATCACTTGTCTTACATCGATGTGCTCAACCGCGGGCTTGGCGTGATGGATTCGACGGCTACTTCGCTGTGTATGGATAATAAAATCCCCATCCGGGTGTTTGGATTAGACGACCCGGAAAATATCAAACGGGTTATCATGGGTGAAGAGATTGGAACAATTGTAAAGGACGGTGAATGAGATGGGAAAATACGAGGTACATGAAAACAAAATGCAAAAAACCCTGTCGGCGCTGGAAAGCAACCTGGCTACCATCCGTGCGGGGCGGGCCAATCCGGCCATTTTGGATAAGGTTTCGGTGGAATATTACGGCGTCCCCAGCCCGCTGACGCAGATTGCCAGCGTATCAGTGCCGGACGCACGCACCATTTTGGTGCAGCCGTGGGATGCCAGCATTGTGGGCGAGGTGGAGAAGGCCATTTTGAAGTCGGATATCGGCATTACACCCACCAACGACGGCAAGTCGCTGCGGCTCAATTTCCCGCCGCTCACCGAGGAACGCCGTAAGGAGCTTTCCAAGCAGGTGAAAAAATACGGCGAGGAATGCAAGGTTGCCATGCGCAATGTGCGCCGGGAAGCGATTGAGGAATATAAGGCGCAGAAAAAGCGCAGTGAAATCACCGAGGATGATTTGAAGGATATCGAAGCTGATATTCAAAAATTGACGGACGGGTTTGTGAAAAAAATTGACGATGTGGTTGCCAAAAAAGAGAAGGAAATTTTAGAAGTTTAAATCTGGGAAAGGGAAGGGCCGGTTTACCGCCGGCCCTTTTTGGATAGGATATGCTTGGAAAACAAAGATGGGAATTGGATATGACGCGTCTGCCGGCGCATGTCGCCATCATTATGGATGGGAACGGCCGCTGGGCGAAAAAGCGCGGGCTGCCCCGCAGTGCCGGGCACCGGGCCGGCGCAAAAACACTGGAAACAATCACGCGGTATGCGGGGAATTTGGGAATCCGCTATTTGACGGTGTACGCCTTTTCCACTGAAAACTGGAAGCGGCCCAAGCAGGAGGTTGACGAGCTCATGAAGCTGCTGTGCGCCTACCTGGACGATTACCGGCGGCTGATTGGCGACGACAACATCCGCATCCGGGTCATTGGCACACGCGGCGGCCTGACGGATGAAATCCTGGAAAAAATCCATACGGTAGAGGCTGCCACTGAAAAAAATGACGGGCTGACGCTCAACATTGCGTTAAATTACGGCGGGCGGGAGGAGCTTACCCATGTCGTGCGCGCCCTTTGCGCGAAAGCTGGGCGCGGGGAAATCCGGGCGGAGGATATTGGCGAGGCCGATGTGGAAACTATGCTCTACACTGCCGGCTGCCCCGACCCCGACCTTATCATCCGGCCCAGCGGGGAACAGCGGCTGAGCAATTTTTTGCTGTGGCAGAGCGCGTATAGTGAATTTTGGTATTCCCATGTTAACTGGCCGGATTTTAAACCGCGGGATTTTGACCGGGCTATTTATGATTATCAAAACCGGGACAGAAGATTTGGAGGCGTATGACCCATGCTCAAACAACGGCTGATGATTGGCATTGCCGGCGCGGCGATTGCGGTGGTGGTTTTGCTGTCCGATAATATCTGGCTTAGCATTTGTATGGCGGTAATCACTTTAGTTGCGCTGTTCGAGATGTACCATGCGCTGGGATATTTCAAGCATAATATCCCGCTGGCGGTATTTGGCTTTTTGGTGGCGCTCACGTTGATTTTTGTCAATATTATGGGCTACAGCGCGCCGCAGGCGCCCATTATGGGCGGCTTGATGCTGCTGTTGTTTGGGTACCTGATGGTGCTGTTTTGCTATATGGTGCTCACGCACAGCCGCACGCGGTTTCAGGATGTGGCCACCAGCTTTTTTGTCACCATGTATATTACCCTGTTTTTGGCGCATATCATATTACTGCGGCGCGCGCAAAACGGCGCGGTGCTGGTGTGGCTGGTCTTTCTTGTGTCCTGGATGACCGATACCGGGGCTTATACGGTTGGGCGGCTGTGCGGGAAGCATAAGCTGCTGCCGTCGGTCAGCCCCAAAAAGACGGTGGAGGGCGCGCTTGGCGGTATTGCCATTTGTGTGGCGGTGCTGCTGCTCTATGGGCTTTTGTGCCAAGAGGCTTTTGGCTATACAGTCCGCTACCTGCCGCTCATTGGCCTGGGGGTGCTGGGTTCGGTGTTTGCCCAGTTTGGCGATTTGGTTGCGTCCTGCATCAAACGGGAGCATGAAATTAAGGATTTTGGCACCATATTGCCCGGGCACGGGGGGGTGCTTGACCGGTTTGATTCAGTTTTGCTGGTGGCGCCGTTTGTGTTCTATTATTTGCAGCAATTCCCGGTTTTGGCATAATGGAAGAAGGGGCAGCTTATGAAAACCATTTCTATATTGGGTTCAACCGGCTCCATTGGCAAGCAGGCGCTTCAGGTGGCCGATGCGTTGGGGGATATCCGGATTGCGGCGCTCTCTGCCGGGCGCAATAGCGGGCTGTTGGAGCGGCAGGCCAGAAGATACCGTCCCAGGCTTGCGGCGGTCATGGATGCCGATGCCTATGCGGATTTGAAGGTGCGGCTGGCGGATACCAATGTGCAGGTAGCATGCGGCATGGACGGCCTGCTTGCCGTGGCGACGGTGGAAGAGGCGGAACTGGTGCTTACCTCGGTGGTGGGCAGTGTGGGGCTTTTGCCGACGCTGGCGGCCATCAGGGCAAAAAAGGACATTGCGCTGGCCAATAAAGAAACGCTGGTAACGGCGGGCGATCTGGGTCTTCCGCTTGCCGCACAGTATGGGGTCCATATCGTCCCGGTGGACAGCGAGCATGGGGCCATTTTTCAGTGCTTGCAGGGGGAAGATAAAAAAGCAGTCAAAAAAATCCTGCTGACTGCCTCGGGCGGGCCGTTTTTTGGAAGGACGGCGGCGGAACTGGCGTCGGTGACGGTGGACGATGCGCTGCGCCATCCCAACTGGTCAATGGGAAGCAAAATTACCATCGACAGTGCAACGCTGATGAACAAGGGGTTAGAGGTGATTGAAGCGCACCATTTGTTTGGGGTGGATTACGAGGATATCCAGGTGGTGGTACACCGGCAGAGCATTGTCCATTCGGCGGTGGAATTTGTAGATGGTTCGGTAGTGGCCCAGCTTGGCGCGCCTGATATGCGCCTGCCCATCGGCTATGCGCTGTGCTGGCCAGAGCGGAAGCCGGCCAGTGCAAATACCCTGGATGTGTTTTCCTGCGGGCCGCTCACCTTTGAACAGCCGGATACGGATACCTTCCGGTGCCTGCCGCTGGCCATCCATGCCGGGAAACTGGGCGGCACTGCGCCGGCGGCGATGAACGGCGCCAATGAGGAGGCGGTCCGGCTGTTTTTGGATGGGAAAATCCCCTTCCCGGCCATTGCGGCCCTGTGCGAGGGCGCGGTGGATGCGCACCGTCCGCAGCCGGTGACGCTGGACGCCGTATTGGAGGCCGATCGGGAGGGAAGGGCCTATGTTGCCGCTGAATTTTCAAAAGGAAATGAGATGATGCCATGATTACAGCCATATGGACCATTGTTATTTTTTGTGTTTTAGTCGCTATTCACGAGTTTGGTCATTTTATTACGGCAAAGCTGTCGGGTATTACGGTACATGAATTTGCCATTGGCATGGGGCCCAAGCTGGTGGGCTTTGAAAAGGGCGGTACCAAATACACGCTGCGGCTGCTGCCCATAGGCGGCTATTGCCAAATGGAGGGGGAAGACGGCGAATCGGGCGATGAAAACGCCTTTTGCAACAAGCCGGCTTGGAAACGCCTGATTGTGCTGGTGGCTGGCGCGGCTATGAACATTTTGCTGGGGTTTGTGCTCTACTGTATTGTCATGGGGTCTATGCAGGGGCTGCCATCCAACCAAATTCAAACGGTTACCGAAAATTCCGCCATGGCAGACGCAGGATTCCTGCCGGGCGACCGGATTGTGTGTGCGCAGGGGGAGCAGGCATCCGAGACCATCCGCAATTACATTGATTTCCAATATTTTTTGATGCGTAATGGCACCGGCCCGGCAACCATCACGGCAGAACGGGATGGCGAGACCATCAGCGCCTATGTACAGCCGCGGTATGACGAGGCGGAGGGGCGGTATTTGTATGGGTTTGCCGCCGCATATGACGCGCCGACGGTTGGCAATGTCATAAAATACGCCTATTGGCAGTCCTGTTTTGCAGTTAAAATGGTGATATATTCGATTGGCGGCCTGATTACCGGGCAGGTGCCGCTGTCGGCGCTGTCGGGGCCGGTAGGGATTGTTGACCAAATCAACCAGTCGGCCAAACTGGGGGTGACCGCCGTGCTGGAGCTGTCTGCGCTCATTTCCATCAACCTGGGGGTTGCGAACCTGCTGCCCATCCCTGCGCTGGACGGCGGGCGGGTGCTGTTTTTACTCATTGAAAAAATCCGCCGCAAAAAAATGAAGCCAGAGCACGAAGGGGTTATCAATTTCGTAGGCTTTGCGCTGCTCATGCTGCTGATTGTGTTTGTCACCTTCGGCGACGTCCGGCGGATTTTCGGAGGCTGATTGGTATGGCGGTGCGGCGGACGCTCACGCGGGAGGCGTGGCTGCGGGAGGTTGCGCGGTATATTGTCGCAGGGTTCAGCGGCTTTGCGGCAGACCAGGGGCTTTTTATGCTGTTGGTCAACAAAACCGGCGTCCATTATCAAATTTTAACTGTGCTGACGACTGCGGTGGGATTGGTTGTCAACTATGTGCTGTGTAAATTTTGGGTTTGGAAAAATATTGTTACCCGTTCTACCTGGTTTGAAGCGGCGGCATTTCTGCTCTGTACTGCCGGCGGGTTCGCTATCACCGGCTTGGGTATGCACATCTTGGTGGAATGGGCTTCCCTGGCGGAAGAGCTGTCCAAATTCCTCATGGCGGTTTTGGTGTTTGGCTATAACTATCTTGTTCGGAAGACCGTGATATTCCGTTCGGTGTAACTGGGCAAACAACAAAAAAAGCTTCCTATATAAATTAGGAAGCTTTTTTTGTTTACATATTTTAGCTGTTCAGGTAGTTATACAGCATAGTAATGGCCTCTGCCCGGGTGAGGGTGTTTGCGGGGTTGAAGGTGTCCGCTTGGGTGCTGACCAATCCCAGTCCGCCGGCGATGGCTGCATAACCGGTGTCGGGCGTGTTGGTGACATCGGTAAATGGGCAGTTGTAAATGCCGGGGATGTTGGCAGCCTTTTGGAAGCCCATGGCATTGAGCAGGCAGGTGACCGCCTCTATACGGGTAATTTCCTGGCCGGGGTGGATATCTTCGCGGTCTAGGATACCTGCACTGATGCAGTATTTCAAAAGCTCGGTTTCATCTGAGAAAGTACGGCCCGATACCACCTGTGCAATCAGGTTTAGATATTCGCTTTG
>CALGRC010000215.1 GCA_937959315.1 uncultured Clostridia bacterium
CCGGCATCTGTTTGGGCTTTGTGGCCGGTTACCTGCTGGATGAACGGTATATCAGGTTTTCTCCCAGCCCCTATATCCGCGTCAAGCTGGCCGACGCCGTGCTGGGGCTGACAGCCGTAGGCGCGGTCAAGCTGTTTACCATGCTGGTATTCCCAAATACCATCCTGTTTGCCCTTTTGGAATACTGCCTGACCGGGTTTGTCGTCAGCTTTATTTGCCCATACTGCTTCCACCGCATCAACCATAAATTGTCTCCGCGCAGGCCAAATAAAACCGCACGGCTGCCATAAACAGCCGTGCGGTTTTTGATTTACCAAAACGCCTTGAATACTTGGGTCTGCCCCCACGCTTTCATCCGCTCTACCTGCGAAAACCCGCCTGCCAGCAGCGCCTGAATTTCATGTTCCCGCGTCAGCGGTGTGTCAAAATGATAGCCGCCCTCCCCACATGGCCCAAGCCCTTTTTCCAACTGGGCAAGCTGTTCAAAATTTTCCCGTTCCTGCCGGTCATCCTGTGCAAAATAATCGGTCAAAATAAAATACCCGCCCGGTTTTAACGCTTTGTGCAGCTTGCGGTATAATGGGATTTTTTGCTTCAGTGAAAAATGGTGCAGCGATTCCACCGACACTGCCGCATCATAACTGCCCTCTGCAAACGGCACCGTAAAATAAGAACCGTTGACAAGCTGAAGCCGCTTATCAGGAAATTTCTTTTTCAGCACCCCCAGCATGCCCGGCGCTAAATCAATGCCCGTGACACAAGCAGCAGGGTTTTTTTGAAAATAAAACCCCAGTTCCAACCCAGTACCGCAGCCCAAATCCAGCACGGCGCAGCCGGGTACATCCGGCAGCAGCCCAGCCGTATAGGGATAAAACTCATCTGCATGGGCGATTTCCTGTAACTGATGGGCTTCATATTCCATAAGACGGCTGTCAAAAAATTCCGCCATGGGCTCCAGCTTCATCTTCCATCCCTCCTACCGCAGGCAGCCTGCCACAACCCGGACATGCCCCGCCAAATCCCGTTTCCATTCCAGCTTTTCAAAGCGGTCCGCCATCAGCGCCGACACCGCCTCCGCCTGGTTATATCCCACCTCAAACGCCAAAATACCGCCTTTTTTCAGCCGCTGCGGCACATAGCGCACCAATGCACGGTAAAAATCCAGCCCGTCTGCGCCGCCATCCAAGGCCAAGGCTGGCTCATATTCCCGCACATCCGGTTCCAAAGCTTCAATTTCCTTCCGCCGCACATACGGCGGATTGGACACCGCCACATCAAACCGGCCGGCCAACCCGTTTAATCCACGCAAAACGTCCAGTTTGACTACCGCTACTTCCACGCCGTTGCGCGCAGCATTTTGGTCGGCCGCCGCAAGTGCTATATCCGAAATATCCACCGCCGTCACCTGCGCATCTGGCACATCATGGGCAATGCTGACCGCCAATGCGCCCGACCCAGTGCAAATATCCAGTACGGCCGGCTGCCTGAGGCCCCTGCACCTCGCGATGGCATATTCCGCTAGAATCTCAGTATCCGGCCGGGGAATCAAAACGCCTTTTTGCACCAAAAAAGAAAGGGACATAAATTCCCTTTCCCCTGTAATATACGCCACCGGCTCATGTGCTGCCCGCCGGCGGACAGCGCTTTCATAGCGCTCCTGCTGCTCCGGCGTCAGCACATCTGCGCGGTGTACCGCTAAATACACGGCGTCCGCTTTCAAAATATCCATCAGCAGCACCCTTGCGTCCAGCATAGCGGTCTGGACACCAGCCGAAGCCAATTGCTGCGCCGCCTGCCGCAGTGCGTCGCCGATTACCATTTATCCTCTTCCTTATTGCCGGTCAGCACATTTTTCAGCGCCGTAATCGCCACCTCAAGCTGGCTCTCATCCGGCTCGCGCGTGGTCAAATGCTGTAACCACAGCCCCGGCTTTGTCAAAAGCTGCACCACCCGGTTTTGGCTGCGCCCTGCAATTTTAATCACTTCATATGAAACCCCCGCCACCACCGGCAGCAGTACCAACCGCAGCAGCAGCCGCTCCCAGGCCGGGCCCCAGCGCAGAAAAGAAAACACAATGATACTGATAACCATGACAATCAGCAAAAAACTCGTCCCGCAGCGCGGGTGCAGGCGGGAAAAGGTTTTTGCGTTTTCCGGCGTCAGCTCCATGCCATGCTCATAGCAGGCAATGGTCTTGTGCTCAGCGCCATGATACTCAAATACCCGCTGGATATCCTTCATGCGCGATACCAGCAGCATATATGCCAAAAATATACCCAGCCGCAGCACACCCTCAAGTAAATTCCTTGCAACGCTGCTGGTCACTATGTTGTCAAATAAACCCACAATGACATTGGGCAGCAGCATAAACAGCGCCACACCCAAGATAAGGGCAATCACCACCGACGCATAGATGGCAATATCTTTGATTTTATCTCCAAACTTCCTATCCAGCCAATCTTCAAATTTCGACGGCTGATAGGCCTCTTCCCCATCCTCCAAATCGTACTGGTCTGCCGAATACATGAGCGATTTCACGCCGATAACCAGTGATTCAAAAAAGCTGATACAGCCCCGGATGATGGGCAGCTTCAATATTTTATACCGGGTGATGACAGAACTGACCGGGCGTTTGTCTACCACAATTTCCCCGCTCGATTTGCGCACGGCAGTTGCAATTTCCCGTGGCCCGCGCATCATCACACCCTCCATGACGGCCTGTCCGCCGATACTGGTCCTATGTATGGATTCCGGTTCTTTTGCCAATTTACAGCCTCCTTTGCAGCCTTTTTTACATTATACCCCCTGCCAGCCGTTTCGTCAATGGCAACATTGACAAATTCCTTCTATTCCTCTATAATGCTCCTATCCGGAATTGCCGGGCAAATGCCACTCATACGAGGTGTTAAAAACCATGGGGAACGTAACCATCAAACAAATCGCAGCCTTAGCAGGCGTATCGCGCGGGACGGTCGACCGGGCGCTTAACGGCCGGGAAGGGGTAAAAAAAGAGGTGCGGGAACGTATTTTACGCATAGCAGACCAGCTTGGCTATACGCCCAACAAAGCGGCAAAAGCGCTGGCCACCCTGCACCGGCCAGTCAAAATCGGCGCCGTGATGCCTGCGGCAGGCAACCCGTTTTTTGAAGCGGTCAAACAAGGGCTTGCAGACGCGCAGGCAGAGCTTTCCAGCTTTGGGCTGGAACTCCTTGTCTGCCAAACCGAAGGCTATGACGCGCAAAAGCAGGCCGGCGCCATAGCGAACCTGGCGGCCAGCGGGATAGACGGGCTGCTTCTCGCCCCCATCGACTCTGGCTGTATCCGGGATTTACTCAAAAGGATACAATTGCCGGTTGTAATGTTCAATTCCGACCTGCCAGGCGCTAAGCGGCTGTGCTACATTGGCCAGGACTACTACCAAAGCGGGCAGACAGCCGCCGGGCTGCTGGCGCTCATTACCCGCGGGGACGTCCGGGCAGCAGTCCTGACCGGCTCCAAGCAGATGTCCGGGCACAATGACCGGGTGCGCGGCTTATCGGACACACTCGCCAAATATACCCCCCGCATCCAAATTCCCGCCCTGCTGGAAAACGGGGACGACGATAGCCGCTCCTATGCGCTGACATGGGATTTGCTGCAGCGGGAACAAATAGACGCCCTGGTTTTGACAGCCGGCGGTGTGGGCGGGGCTATGCGTGCCCTGCAAGAAAGAAGCCGTATCATGCCGGTCATCACCTATGACGCTTCCCCGGAAACCGTTTCGTTTATCCAATCGGGCGCCATATCCGCCACCATTTGCCAGGACCCGCATACACAAGGCGCTCAGTCCTGCCGGGCCATGTTCCGGTATTTATCAGACGGCGTCCGGCCATCCGATATCTATACGGCAATCGACATCCGCATCCGCGAAAACTTGGAATCTCAAAACGGCCGCATTTAAGAGCATTTTTAATCATTTCATACCGTGGGCATTCCTGTTAAAAAAACCCCAGCCCCACACTGGAATTTCGGGGAAAATCAGGAAAAATCCGCCTTGCAATCTGTGGCAATCGGTGTATAATACCACTGTGCTAAATTTTTTGTATGGGCGGGTGGGTTCCATGATGGAATTTGTATGGGAGCTGATAGGACGAAAACGAACAAAATATGTTGTCACCATGATTATTTTGTTAATTTCCATTCCTATCGCTGCAATGAAAAGCACTGTCGGAGGACAAATCGTAGACATTGTTATCTACGGCGGCCAGCACAATATGCTGATCCCCCTGATAGTGCTTTTATTATTGCTGGCTGTTGCGCGCAGCGTCATGCGCTGGCGGTGTATGCTGTCGCTAGAAGAAGTCAGCCAAACGTCTGTCATGAAACTGCGGCAGCGCATGTACCGCAAGCTTAACAAGCTGGATTTTACTTTTTTTGACAAAACCCGCACCGGCGATATTATGACGCGCATGACCATGGACGTAGAGCTCATCCGCAACCTGATTGCATACGCCGCGCCGACGCTGCTGGAAAATATCCTCACCTTTTTGGTGGGCGCAGGCATTATGCTGTTCATCAACTGGAAGCTGGCAATCCTGATTTTGCTGGTATCGCCGTTTATTGCCTTTTTTGCAAACAGGATGGGAAAATCTGTTTTGCCGGCCTATATGAACGTACGCAGCAAAAACTCAGCCCTAAACACCACCGTACAGGAAAATATCAGCGGCAACAAAGTGGTGAAAGCCTTTGCAAAAGAGGATTTTGAAACCGATAAATTCACCGATAAAAATGAAGCCTACCGCAATGCAAATATCCATTCCAACTACGTGTCATCCCACTTTTTACCCTATTTTGATATCGCGGCAGCTTCCCTTGGCATCATTACCGTAGTGGCAGGCGGCTATTTTGTGCTAAACGGCCAAATGACGGTTGGCGGCCTTGTTGTCATCAACTCGCTGCTGTGGACCATCAACAACCCCGTCCGCCAGCTCGCCTGGCTGATCAACGACGTCCAGCGGGCGGACGCCTCTACGCAAAAGGTTGCCGAACTGCTCTACAAACGGCCGGATATCCGCACCAAACGCGGCATAGAATACGCTGACCATGTACGCGGGGATGTGGAATTCCGCGACGTCACCTTCCGGTACGGCGACGAAGTTGCACTCAAACACATCAGCTTTTCTGTCAAAGCCGGGCAAACGGTGGCCATCATTGGTTCCACCGGCTCCGGAAAAAGCTCTCTGGTCAGCCTCATCCCGCGGTTTTACCAGGCCAAAGAAGGCAGCGTACTCGTGGACGGCCGCGATGTACGGGACTGGAACCTGCGGACACTGCGCAAATACATATCGGTTGCCCAGCAGGATATATTCCTGTTTTCCGATACCATTGAAGGCAACATTGCCTACGGGAAGCCGGATGCCACCTTTGAAGAGGTAGTGCGGGCGGCGAAAATTGCCAATGCACATGATTTTATCCTAGACTTTCCCGAAGGGTATGACACCATCATCGGGGAACGCGGCGTAGGGCTTTCGGGCGGGCAGCGGCAGCGGATTGCGCTGGCCCGTGCCATCTTAAAGGAATATTCCATTCTCATTTTGGATGATACCACATCCAGCGTGGATATGGAAACCGAATACGAGATTCACAAAAAGCTGCGGCAGGAATTTTCCGGAAAGACCACGTTTATCATCGCGCACCGTATTTCCACTGTCAAAGACGCCAACTTGATTCTGGTACTGGACAACGGCGAACTTGTGGAACGCGGGACGCACGAACAGCTGCTAAAACAAAAAGGGTATTATTATGAGGTGTTTGAAAACCAATTGGGGGATTTTGACCAGGAGACCAAAACACAGGAGGTGAACAGGCATGGCGCGCAATAAATATGACATTGACGAAGAGCTGGAAACCCCTTTTAACCTATCTTATCTCAAACGGGTATTTGGCTATATGAAGCGTTACAAAAAAGGGCTGCTTTCTGGCCTTGCCATTATCCTATTATGCAGCCTTGGCAACACTGCCGGGCCGGCGCTCATCAAGGCGGCTATCGACCTCATCACCCAATACGCCGGGCAGGGGATTTTATTTCAAGTATTTGCGGCCATTTTGGGTATTATGGCATGCTATACCATCATTTCCGTAGCCAGCGCCTTGCTGCTCAAAACCAAAACGCGCATCATGTCCAAAACCGGGCAGGCCATCATTGGGGACATCCGTTACGACCTGTTTACCCACATTCAAAAGCTGTCCTTTTCCTACTTTGATTCCCGGCCGCATGGAAAAATCTTGGTGCGGGTAGTCAACTACGTAAACTCCATATCCGATTTCCTGTCAAACGGTGTGATCAACTGCATATCGGATATTTTCACCCTGCTGGTTATCATTCTCTTTATGTTTTTCATCCATGCCGAACTTGCCTTGGTATGCATGATCCCGCTGCCGTTTTTTATTGTATTCATCGCATTCATGCGCAAAAAGCAGCGGATGGCCTGGCAAACGCTCAGTGCCAAACAGTCCAACATGAACGCCTACATCCATGAAAATATCGTCGGCGTCAAAGTGACTGAATCTTTCAACCGGCAGGTGGAAAACCAGCGTATTTTCAAATCCATCTGCGATGACAACAAAAAAGCCTGGATGCACGTCCAACATTATGATAAGCTTATCTGGCCTACCGTAGACTTCCTCTCAACCATTGGCCTTGCCATCTTGTTTGGCTACTCTATTATGCGCATTTCAAGCGGTGCGCTGTCTATCGGAACACTGGTAGCCTTTTCCGCCTATATTTCCATGTTTTGGGGCCCGATTTTAAACCTGTCCAACTTTTATAACCAAATCATCAACGTTATGGCCTATTTGGAGCGGATATTTGAAACCATGGATACAGAACCAGAAGTGCATGACAAACCGGATGCCATTCCCATGAAACCCATTGTCGGCAAGGTGGAATTTAAACATGTGGTTTTTGGCTACGAAGACGGCGTACAAATTTTAAAAGACGTCAGCTTTACCGTGAACCCCGGTGACACCATCGCATTGGTAGGGCCGACCGGCGCGGGGAAAACGACCATCATCAATCTCATTTCCCGCTTTTACGATTTGAACAGCGGGCAGGTGCTCATCGACGGGCAGGATATCAGCGATGTCTGTAGGTTTGTCAAACATATTGGACAGTGAACTCTAAGG
>CALGRC010000216.1 GCA_937959315.1 uncultured Clostridia bacterium
TACGCAACCTTTGACAATCCAATTCTTAAACTTGTAAATGTGGAAAGTGTGTTGTCAATCTATGAGTCACTGTATCCGCTTGAAGGAACAAAATATATTTTCTTTGATGAGGTACAGTATACAGAGAATTGGGAGCTCTGGATGAAGGTTATTTATGACAGCAAGAAAGATATTCGGATGGTTGCAACCGGATCGGCAAGTCCTGTTTTGGAAAAGGGTGCAACAGACAGCGGAACGGGAAGATGGAGTGTTTTAAAAATACCAACTATGTCATTTTATGAATACTGTCGTCTTCTGAAACTGGATGAGCCGATGTTACAGGGCAACATACAGCTTTCCAAACTCGTCAGTCTGAGCAATGCGGAATTAGGGGACTTAATGGATAAGTTTACGCCTCTGCAGAATCATTTTAATCGTTATTTGACGATTGGTGGTTTTCCCGAGCTTGTATTATCTGACGATGATGCATATGCGCAAAGAATGCTGCGGGAAGATGTGGTGGATAAGGTAATTAAACGGGATGTGCTGACGTTGTTTAATATTCGCAGCCCTTTGCTGATGGAAAAACTGTTTTTGTATCTTTGTATGAATTCTACGGAGATTTTCAATGCAACCACAGCGGCAAAGGAATTGGAAAACACTTCGGTAGCAACGATTGAAGGGTATCTCGATGCACTTGAGATGTCCAATCTCATTTATCTTGCTAAACCGATGGATGTCGGAAGCAAAGGGGCATTAAAGGGCAAGCCCAAAATATTTATTGCCGATGCGGCTATCCGTAACGCAGTGTTGATGGTTGATGATGTTCTTGCTGATGAAAGCGAGCTTGGCGCAATGGTTGAAACTGCGGTATATAAGCATATAGTATCTTTCTATCAGGGAAGTACGGCGCAGGTTGGTTATTTCAGAAAGCTCCGAGACAATCAAAAAGAGGTAGATGTTGTAGTGGAATTGCCGCGTCAGAAAATTTTATGTGAGGTAAAATATCGAAATAATTCTCATATTTCTGCTGCAGATGCTATTGCAGAACTGTGCAGAGATGAAAAGTCTAAAGTAACTGACGCCTTTTTGATAACCAAGCGGTTAGATGATTTTGGAATTGCAAGGCATGAAACGGCTACGCCGATTGTACGCGTTCCCGCCATTGCATTTCTCTATCTCTTGGGTAAAGCGGAGGCAGAGGGAAGAAACGGAAAGATTTAATATAAGAAAAACAACGCTTGCAATCGCAGGCGTTGTTTTTTTGCCCTGAACTGCATTGAAAAATTTGGAACAGAGAGGTATAATAAGATTATAAGGCGCTGTATGAAAGGCGGGGATAGATAGATGAAAAACCATGAAAGGGTGAACGGAAAACTTTATCAAATTAATAAAAGGTTTTCCGATTTAAAAGAATCGGCTTTGTAAAGTTAACATGAAAAAATAGCACCCGCAATCAGCCAATTTGGTTATGCAACGAGCAAAAGCTCGCGTTTGCGCTTTTTGGACAGCTTGAGGCCGGCGCATTGAGCCGGGGTAAGGTTGTTCAAGGCGGAATGCGGGCGGACAAAGTTGTAGAAGAAGATAAACATGGAAATGAGGTTGTTCGCGGAAGCGAACGAAGAAAAGCCCTGCTTGGTTTTGTACCATGCCTTAAACTGCTTGTTAAAGCACTCAATGAGGTTATTGGTAATATCATCGTGGAAACTCTCTGCGCGGATGTGTTTTACCCCATACAGCGTTTTAACAGGTATCTGGTAAGCAAAGTAGCGGTCGCTGACAATGGCCCGTGGTGTACCCATAGACTTGACAGCGTCCAGTATGGAAAAGGCTTGTGGGCTGTCCCTGTGAGGGGAAAGATGGAAGCCGAGGACAAAGCGGGTTTCGCTGTCCAAAATGAGCCAGAGGTAGTATTTCTTGCCTTGTATTTTCACCACGGTTTCGTCGGCGTGCCACTCGTCAGAGTTGAAGTTGAGCGCCGGGATGAGCTGTATCGCAATGTTATGGAACATGGGGGCAAAGTTGGTACACCAGTTACTGATGGTGGTGTGGGAGACCCGGACATTCATCACGGTGCGCAGAATCAGAGCGATATTACGGAAGGAATTTTTGCCCAGGTAGAACATGGTCAAGGCCATGAGGATGACATGGACAGGGTAACGCATCCGCTTGAAATCCGTCTTACCGAACAGCCTGGACATGGATGGGGCTGAAACGGCCGTGGGCTTTGGCACAAACAGAGAATGGCTGCACTTCTTGTCACAGCAGGTGTAGTGGGCATAATGCTCCCTGTCGTGGTGCAGAAAAGTGGCTTTTCCGCAGACAGGGCAGGAAGGATATTCCTTTGTTCTGGGACGTCCAATTTCCCTGCCTGATTCTGGCGCCCATTGAAACCCGCAGCACTTACACAGGTATTTCTGGTGTCCATGTAAGTCTTTTCCATAACGATAAAAGTTCGTTTTGTTGTTGCACTTCGGACAGCAAATTTGGTATAATTTTGCCATGAAGACCCGTCTCCTTTCGGGAGTACATTGTGTTTGTGGTAAAACCATTGTACCAGAAAGGCTGGCGGGTCTTCAACTTTCATTTAACTTTACAGAACGTCTTATTATACGAGGAGGAATTGGTGTGAAAAAATTTATATCGGGAGTGCTGATGGCTTGCATGATGTTCGGCATGACGGTGCCGGGATATGCTGAAGAAGACTCTGCTAAAGTAGTATTTGGTTCACCATCCCAATATTCAAATATTGATTGGGTATGGATCTCTTCAAACGAAAAAATCGAAAAAATGGGCGGCAGAGATGCCTTGCATTTGTCTCCCCAAGGAGACTGGTATTGTCGTTTGGCAATTTCGGATGAATGGCTATATGCTCCCAAGGGAACAGCGGTTGAAGTTGATGTTGAATATTACGATAAGGAAGAAAGTCATTTCGCAATCGTGTATGACAGTATCAACGGAAGAGAGGACGGAGGCGCAGAAAGCGAAACCGTTAAAATGACCGGCACCGGCGAATGGAAAAAGTACACTTTTTATTTTGATGATATGCGTGCAATCAACTCGGTTGAAGGCTATGATATGCGCATAGGGGTATATAGTGATACGGCGGGTACTTCGGCGGGGGATATCTACATAGGCTCTGTGGAGGTGCGAAAAGTATTTCCGCGAGAACCCGTAAGAGTTAATGTAACTTCTCCATATTATGGGAATATCTTTGGCGGCGCAGAGGAGAAAAAATTTGATGTGAGCTTTGAGAATCTTATCGATGACAAGCTGGATACGACTGTTACCTACAATATTGTGGATGAAGCCGGACAAATAATAAAGGAAGGTGTTATTAACAGGACACCGGATATGGTGGCCGAAACAGTTCAGCTTGACTTCAGCGATATTACAAAATACGGTTTATATGAATTTAATATTACTACTACTGTGGATTTTGAACTGAATGGCGAGAAAAAGCAAGCAGTTTCAGAAAAATGCATAGAATTTTCAGTAATTAATAAATCGGACATCAATGAAAGAAATCAAAACCAGAATGTATGTACTCATGGTGCAAGGGGTCTGTGGCCTGCAGAGCCTACACTTGATATTGCCGCGTGGGCAGGTTTCGGGGGAGTACGAGATGAAATTATGTGGGAAAATATTGAAACAAGTAAGGGACAATATGCAATGCCAGAAGCTCAGCAGAATTTTATTGACGGACTGAGAGAAAGAAATCTCAAAATGTTATATATCGCAGCAGGAGCAAATCCATTATATGGTCTTTCGTGGAAGCAGTGGTTCCTCCAATTGCCGAATACTGAGGAAGCAATCAACGGATACGCGAATTACTGCGGATGGTTTGCCGAGGAATATGCGGATGTTCTGCAGGGAATAGAAATATGGAATGAACCTAATACAGAAGCCGGAGATTGGAGTATGCTTGGCGGAGAGCGTTATGCAGACGTGCAGATAGCGGCGTATAACGCTATCAAAAAAGTAAATCCGAATATTCCGGTTGTGGGATTTGGTGCAACAGGAGACTATATAGAATATGCAGAGCAGGCATATCAGAAGGAAAGCTTTAAATACGCAGACGCGCTTGCAAGCCATCCATATAACTGGGACGGTAATGCGTTTATTCCTGAAGATTATGTGGCGAGATTTGATAAAACAAAAGAATTTGATGAGAAATATGGTTCTACAACGCCGTATTGGTTCACGGAATTTGGACAGACAACTGCGCAGGGAAGCGGAAAGCCGTTTGAAGGTACTGAAAGGATACAGATGCAGACTGCAATAAAACATTATGTAGTTGTGACGGGCGAAAATCTGGCGGAAAAGACATATTGGTACGATTTAATAAGCGATAATGTAGGAACGGATGACACAGAAGCCAACTTTGGTCTTGTGAAGTCCGCAAAAGAGAAGGAAAATCCATTTGCTGCAAAGCCGGCGTATGTTGCCTTGGCCGGTTTAAACAAGTTTTTGGGCAATGCGGAATTTGTAGGTTCGATAAAAAAAGAGAAAGAATATTATGCTTACAGATTCAGAAAAAACGGAGAAGATATAGCAGTACTTTGGGCAAATGACGGCAAGGAACAGAGCATTGGTCTTAATTTGGGCACCAATGAAGTTGAGGTTTATGATAAATATACCAATTCCGACGGAAAGATTTCTGGAACGGATGGAGTATTCAGTTTAGGAATTGGAACAGATCCGATATACATAAAGGGTAATTTTGCTAACTTTGCATGGGCTGAACCGATTGTTTCACAGAGCGTTATGCTTGCAAACGTTATGCCCAACGATACATTCAATGTTGAATTGACAGATGCTTATGCAAGAAATCTTCGGGTTAGCACCGGCGAAGTGCTTGGCGTTGAAACGAATGTGGAGAATGTGAATGAAGGCAGCAAAACGGTTTCCTTTAAAACTGAAGATGAACTCCCGGCGACACTTTTCCCGAAAGTGGAAGCGTATGACGGCGATAAAAGAGTTTATGTATCCTTTACCGAATTACGCATTGTTGAGCCTATCAGTATGGATATGAAAATTTCGCAGATTGAAGAAAGTAATCCTGACCAAATGCAGGTGGAGGTCACCGTTGAAAATAATTCTTATACGGAGGCGATAACCGGAACCTGCCAAATCGTCGATATTGACGGTGAGGAGTACCTTTCAAAAGAGGTTCCGTTTGGAAATCTGAAACCGGGGGACGCTGTTACATTGTTCCTTAATCTCGGAACAATGACAAAGAGAAGAAATATGGATATTACCGTGCGCGCTGCGCTGGATTACGGATATGAACAGGATTACACTGAGCAAGTGGATTTTACATCAGCGGAATATACAGCCGCGAAACCTGTTATTGACGGAAAAATCAACAATGGAGAATGGACGGGAGTTTGGCTGACAGCAGATCAAAAGTCGAGGATAAAGGAAATAAGGCAATGGGGCGGCAAAGAAGACTTGTCGTTTGATTGCAACCTGATGTGGGATGAAGAAAATCTCTATATCGCAGTAAATGCTACCGATGACATTTTCTGTCAAAATGAAACAGCATCAGGCTCATGGGCAGGCGACAGCTTTCAATTTGCGATTGAGGATAAACTTCATAACGGAAATTATACGCTGGCAGGCGGAGGTGTAGATAAGAATTTCACTGAGTTTTGCGCAGCGCTTGTAAACGGGGAGCCAACATTATATCGTTTTTCTTCCCAGCACCAGGCATGTGAAAATGGGATTGTTGAGAACGCAGAGATTGCGATAAAAAGAGATGGTATGCGTACTGTTTATGAAATGGCTGTTCCGTGGACGGAAATGTTTGGCGCAGGATATCAGTTTGATTCAAATAAGATTTTTGGCTATTCTATGCTTGTAAATGACAATGACGGAAATGGAAGAAGAGGCTGGATTGAATATAATGATGGTGTCGGAAGCATAAAAGACGGACAATTATTTGGTAAGATGTCGCTCCTGAAGAATGAGTAGATTTGATAATCAAATATGTAAATATAATTTGAATTTGTAAGGAGGAGCAGAGAGATGTTAAAAAAGATAAGCGCAGTACTTGCGGGTATAATGCTTTTGGGCAGTTTGCCGACCATATCGGTTATTGCCGATACTGTTGAAACAACAGTATTTGAAGATAAATATAGCTATGCCGACAATCAGGGATTAGAGGCAGCATATGAGGTGTCAGAGGGGCAGGAAGGAAGAGTATCGCTTGGTACAGAGGGAGAGAACCGCGTACTTAACGTAAATCTTGTGCCTCCGGACGGTACGACTATGATCACAAAAAAATTTGACAGCTTGTACAGTGCGGGTGATATAACTCTGAACTACAGCGTAAAGCCCGCACAGGGACTGACAACAATGTTTTACCTGCTAAAAGACAATGACGTACAGGAATTTCCGAGATTTGAAACAGATGGAAAAATGTATTTGGATTGGAACGGAACGGTAGTCGGCGACTATACTGCGGGTATTTGGTATGATGTCACGGTAAAATTAAGTCTTGACGATCAAACATATGATATCAGCGTACAGAAACAGGGAAGCGGTGAAGCACCGTTAACAAAAACAGGTGTATCGACAGGTCTTTCTGGAGTGAATGGCTTGAGAATGCAGGTGTGGACTGCTTCGGGAGGACCAACCTGCTTTGACAATGTATCTGTGAAGCACAAAAGCAAAGAGACCAAACCCGCTCTTCCATATACACAGGATTTTGAAAGCGGGAATGCAGATGGAATGAATTTAACTAATGCAGGAGCAACAGGCTGCGGAGTAGTTGATGAGGATGGGAATAAGGTTTACAGGCTTGGATGGGCACAGGACAACGGAGCGCCGCAGTTGACAAGAAAACTCGGAGGGCTTACGGACGGAAAACTGTATATTGATGCGGATTTGAAGCCGATGGGAAACAGCAAAAATCAAACGCAGATATTTATGAATATCACAAAGCCTGACGGCAATGCAGATTGCAAGAATCTGATTGGATTTGAAAGTTCAACAGGTGTGCGTTCCGGTTGGGATGGTCCTGAACTGTTATCCTCATATACGAAGGGAACATGGTATCACGTCAATATAGTTATCGATGTTGCAACGGGTAAAATGAACGCTACAATCAGTGACGGGGCAGGAACAGAAGGCGCGGTGACCGATGTACAGATATATGATGCAGGGTCTGCTATTAAAGATGTATATTTTCAAATTTGGACAGGCGGCGAAGATGAATTTGTCTATATTGACAATGTAGTGATGAATGATACGGCGGAAGTAGTAGATCCACAACCGCCCATTCCGCCGGATGAACCCCAGACAATAACTTTGCCGTATCAGCAGGATTTTGAGAATGTTGAGCAGAATGCGATGAAAATGGGCGTAGGTGTGATAGGGGAGAACGGAAAGATTGTTACCGAAGAGAATGGAAATAAGGTATTTGCAGTTATTGGTACGGGGGCGAATGGTGCGCCGGAACTTCAATTTGATACCCCAGATATTTCAGACGGAAAATTTGGTATAGAAGCGGATATGAAATTGACTGGTACAGGGTGCGATTCTCTGGTTCTCCTGCGTTATGATGATGGACTTACTCAGGCAGCTTTGTTTGATATTGACGATGGAATATTTGTTGATTGGAGATCAGCAACATATAAAAACGGCGCTTTTGCTGTTGAACAGTGGTATCATGTAAAGATCAATCTTGACGTAGATGAAGGGCTTATGGACGCAATGATTACTGCAACTGACGGCGGAGTGTATACTGTGAAAGACTATCGTTATGATAACCAGCACAGAACAATAAAGAGTGTGAATTTCCAAATATGGAGCGACAGCGGAACCACATATGTTGATAATGTCAAGGTAACAAGAAATCCATCGCCGATTAGTGCGCCGCAGGTATTTACGCTTCCTGTAACAGAGACATTTGACGGATACAGTGATATGGACGCACTTGCGGAAAAGTGGGCTATGAATGAAGTTACGAAGAATTTAGCCTGTCTGGACGGTACTGACACCGATAAGAATTTGAAACTGACGCTGACCAAAACAGAAGGTACCGTAATGGCGACATATGGATTTAATGAGAAACTGAATGATGGATTTTTGAAGGTGACATTTGACGTTATACCGTCCGGTACCGCCTGCACACTCATTGCTTTATATGATGCAAACAACCAAAGCTGTCCGATGTTCTTCTTTAGCGGCGGTTTTGTATATGGCGCAACAGCTTGGGATGGAGACGTCGGGGCGAGGTTCGGTTCGTTCAAGGCTGATGAATGCTATACTTGTGAAGCTATCATAGATTTTGAAACGGGCAAAATGGATCTCAGCTACAAAAAGAAGGATGCAGCAGATAATACGAAAGCCCAAAAAAGCGTCATGCTGGCGAGTACATGGGGTGAGCGTGCTGATATATGGAGATTCCTGTTCCAGTTATGGGAAGCAACGGACGGAAGTTCAAATCTTGACAATTTAAGAGTGGAATATGCGGATCCAGATCCGATACTTGATATAAATAAAGTTGTATTTAAGAAAAATGGAGTAGTACAGAGTGATAGAATGAAGCTTAATCCGCTTACAGATGAAATTGTAATTGATTTCGGAACAAGAACGCTTCATGACACTGTAAGAAACGGTGTTTCTGTTAAGACGGCAGATAATACTCCGATTGAAATAGATTACACATTTGAAGGAACAAAGTGTATTATTAAGCTGATAGATGGATTGAATCAGAATGCACAATATGTTTTGACAATATCTAAGGATATACAGAATATAATCGGTGCGAAAGCGCGTGAGGATTTAAACGTAAACTTTGGAACAACGACCGGGAATTTGTGTGTAACCGAAAGAACATTCGCAGCAGACGAAACAGATATCACAACTCTGGCTGCTTTGAAAAATGCGGCAGAGCCGATTTTGTCGATAGACTATGAGAATGGTACGGAACAGCCGCAAACAATGCTTGTGCTTATAAACAGCTACAAGGATAATCAACTTTTAAAATGTCATGTTGAAAAAATGGAGCTTGCCGCAGATGAAAAGTTTGGCGTCAGACAGGTGAATGCTGCCGGAAAGTATGAAAACGATGCGGATGAAGTCAGTGTAATGATTTGGGACGGACTCACTGCAATTCGCCGCCTTATCGGAGGAATACATTTGAGTGATTCAGTCATTCAAAACTGAGAAGGGGTATAGCTATGCTGAGACACATTTTAGGTAACCGGGCGAAATCAGAGAAGACGTTCAAAAAAATAAGCGCGGCACTTGCAAGCATCATGCTGATAGGAAGTTTTTCGGCAATATCGACTTTTGCCGCTCCTGTTGAAACAACAGTGTTTGAGGACAATTTTGAGAATTATACCGATGCTCAGGATGTGGAAAGAGCATACGCGGTGTCAGAAGGGCAGAACGGCAGAGTGGCTCTCGGTGCAGAGGGGGATAATCATGTCATTAACGTAAATCTTGTGTCGCCGGATGATACTACGATGGTTACGAAAAATTTTGACAACTTATACAGCACGGGAAATATTATTTTGAATTATAGCGTAAAGCCCGCACAGGGACTGACAACAATGTTTTACCTGATAAAAGACGGCGCTGTACAGGAATTCCCGAGATTTGAAACAGATGGAAAAATGTATTTGGATTGGAACGGAACGGTAGTCGGCGACTATACTGCGGGTATTTGGTATGATGTCACGGTAAAATTAAGTCTTGACGATCAAACATATGATATCAGCGTACAGAAACAGGGAAGCGGTGAAGCACCGTTAACAAAAACAGGTGTATCGACAGGTCTTTCTGGAGTGAATGGCTTGAGAATGCAGGTGTGGACTGCTTCGGGAGGACCAACCTGCTTTGACAATGTATCTGTGAAGCACAAAAGCAAAGAGACCAAACCCGCTCTTCCATATACACAGGATTTTGAAAGCGGGAATGCAGATGGAATGAATTTAACTAATGCAGGAGCAACAGGCTGCGGAGTAGTTGATGAGGATGGGAATAAGGTTTACAGGCTTGGATGGGCACAGGACAACGGAGCGCCGCAGTTGACAAGAAAACTCGGAGGGCTTACGGACGGAAAACTGTATATTGATGCGGATTTGAAGCCGATGGGAAACAGCAAAAATCAAACGCAGATATTTATGAATATCACAAAGCCTGACGGCAATGCAGATTGCAAGAATCTGATTGGATTTGAAAGCCCAACAGGAGTACGTTGTGGTTGGGGAGGTCCCGAATTGTTAGCTTCATATACGAAGGGGATATGGTATCATGTTGCTATGATTATTGATGTTGCCTCAGGAAGAATGACCGCTACAATCAGCGACGGAACTGGAACAGAAGGAACGGTGACAGATATACAGGTATATGACGCTGGGGCTGCTGTTAAAGATGTATATTTTCAAATTTGGACAGGTAGCGAGGATGAATTTGTCTATATTGATAATATTGTGATGAAACATGAAAAAAGTTTTCCGTACTTGCAAGACTTTGAGGCTGTAAATGCGAATGGCATGGTACTTGAAGGCGGTGACTCGCGTTTTTGTAAGGTGGTGGATTGCCTAGAAGGATATGGAAAAGTATACAGATTGGCATCTGCTGATGGATTTGGTACCCCTTCTTTAAAAAAATATGTGGGCAGACTAACTGGGGGAAAACTTGGTATTGAAGCGGATTTGAAACCGGCGGGTAAGGAAAACTGTCAAGCGAATATTTTCCTCACTGTGACGAATCCAGATGGTAGTACAGAGTATTGCAATTTGATGGGTTTCAGCTGTGAAACCGGTGTGCGAATTGGGTGGAACGGTACGGAACTGCTTGAAGATTATGATGGAAACTCATGGTATCATATACGTTTGGTAATTGATGTAGCCTCTGGAGTTATGGATACGTTAATATACGATGGCAAGGGGAATGTTGGAAGCGCTTTTAAAGTAAATGTGTTTGAAGCAGGGGCAATTATAGAGAATGTTTATTTTCAGAGGTGGGGAAACGCATTTGGGGTATTATACCTTGATAATGTCAATATGACAGATAATCCGGCTGAAATTTTGAAAGATGGTATGGAGATTGACATCCAGGGCGATATGAAGGAGATAACCACGCTGGAGGAATTGAAAGCTGCAGAGAAACTGAATATAAGTGTTGCCTATGAAAATTATACACAGCATTCTGTGAACGCAAATGTATATATTGCGTGCTTTGAAAATGATCATTTGACAAGTTTAAAACAGAGAGAATTAAACTGTGCCATCCCAACAAAAATGGACACAGAAAAGCTTCAAAAAACGGAATGAATCGTATTCTTTCTTTTGTTTTC
Organism: uncultured Clostridia bacterium; assembly: GCA_937959315.1. Lineage (GTDB taxonomy): Bacteria > Bacillota > Clostridia > UMGS1810 > UMGS1810 > CALGRC01. The sequence goes on from CALGRC010000216.1 coordinate 11,297, forward strand.
GAA
>CALGRC010000217.1 GCA_937959315.1 uncultured Clostridia bacterium
CTGCGTCAGTACACGTACTTGGAACCATTTTCCTGCTCCGCGGAGCCCATGGATAAACACATCAAAATCTTGCGATCTGCTGCCTTGCCTGATACAGTCCAGCGCATGCAGCAGCGTTTTTTTTAATTTACTTTCCAGCAAGGTGTTTTCAGACAGCCATTTGGTAAACCCAGGAATTTGCAGCGGGTAACCAAACAGCAACTGCCAGTTGCGGGAAAATACCATACTATCGTCAGCTATCTCCCACTGGAAGAATATATCATCCGTCTGGTTAACCAAAAGGGTATATTGCTCTTCGCTCAACCGGAACCTTTCCCGCTCTGACTGTAACTCCGAATCAAAGTCCTGCAATTTTTTCTGCTGTTCCAACTCAATATAGACATGCCGAAATTGCGAAACCGCAACAATGCCCGCAATCCCCGCAGCAATCACAATATTGACGCCTACACCCGCTGATTGATAGGGGAAGGTCAACAGCCAGTACAATAATACATTTGCTGCGATATTGGAAATTGCTACAACTGGCTTGAGTAAAAACAACGCTGCATAACACAGCAAAAATGTAACCAGGACCAAAGCCTTCCCATCCTGCGCACTGACGGCATCATAGGCACTGAGCAATGTATTCCAGAGCAATGCCAGCCCAACAGCACTTACCTGCATATAGTATAGGAACCGGGTACGCCCGTTCTGCCACAACTGCAAAATCAAAACAGATGTTGCCAATACCAGCATGAACAGGTAAAAACCAAAATAAATCCTGTTGTTCACACTATGTAATCCCGACGCCGAAAAAAACAATACCCGCATGAGGTTGAATAACTCCGCAGCAATCCCCAGGATAGCAAGCGCCAATACCGCACCGCTGTTCCGGTTGACCGCACGCTGTAAATATGCAGCTTTTAAATATGGCGGGATACGTAGCCTCCGTACAATCCCCCGGCTCCGCAATTCCATTCAAAAACCCCCTGTCCACAGATTGTTTGGCCTCTCAGACTCCGTTACCCCCGCTTCTACCACATAATGAGTATTATGTAGTACATACTTGCCGTTTTTTTCAGTAATTCGCTTTTTAAGCAGTCAAAAAATAAAAATATATCCAAACCGCACTAAGCGAAAGCAAAATGTAAAACGCTTTGGCTTAGTTGTTATGCCCAATTCTACAGATCCGATTGTATACCAAAAAAACCGTTGTGAAATTATCACGGAACGATTGACAAGTATGCGTTTGTTCGTTATAATATCAATATGTGTTTCGGCATGACGTATGCCTGTTCACCATATAATACTCATTATGCAGTATCCGCTTACCATATAATACTCATTATGTGGTTAACACCGCAGCAATCCCAATTTTTGAATCTGTTGCCGGTGGATTTCCCCGTTTTCCATGGTATAAATCCGGGTGGTATTGACACTTGAATGCCCCAAAATATCCGCTAGGCGTACAATGTCTTTTTGCAACGTATAGTAAGTCCGTGCAAACAAATGCCGCAGATTATGCGGAAATACCTTTTCCTTTTGTACACCGGCTGCCTGACACAGCCGTTTCATATCTGCCCAGATGTTACTCCGATCCAATGGTTTTCCAGACCGGCTGATAAAAATACTTCCGCCAATAATCCCCTGCTGCCTGGCATACTGCGTTAACAGGCGGCACAATTGCTTCGGCAAAATTACCACCCGCATCTTGCCTTTACAGCGGATATCCGCACGGCCGGTTCTTGCTGCCTCTACGGTAATAAACCGGTGCTCGGATACCCGGATACCTGTAGCACAAATGGTCTGCATCAAATAATATAGTCGTTTGCTTTTTTGCTGCTTAGCAGCCGTCAGCAGGCGTTGGTATTCGCCTTTGGTCAGTTCCTTTTCACTTGCTGCAAATAGCTGCCGCTGTATTTTAAGCGTTTTCACCCTACAGGAAAACCATTCTAAGTAGGTAAAAAAGCTGTTTAATGCCGACAGCACAGAATTAACACTAGCGGGCGCATGATGCTCCATCAAATACTGTTTGTAAGCCAGCACCGCCGTTTTATCCACAGGCCGGCCGTCCATCCAGGCCTGGAACCCCGCCACATCGCGCAGATATTTTTCCTGTGTCAGCGGCGCCTTTTCTTCTTCCATTAAATACATCCGGTATTGCGCAATCTTTTCATCTGTCACCGTATACAATTCCTTCATCTCCTTTAATAGTAGTATGTCCAGTTTACCATGCTGCTATCAGGAGTTTATCAATTGCATTTAAAAAATGCTAGATAATAACAACCCCCCGCAAAAGGCGGGGGGTTGTTATTATCTAGCTCCGGCTCCGATTAGATATAAATGCATTGCTCATCTGCATAATGGCTTCCCGTTCATTCCGTTCTAAAATATCATACATGCGCAGCCATTCTTTTTGCCCATCAGTCAAATCCGGCAAATCCATAGTGGGAGACAAAAATTGCTCCAATGGCATATCAAACGCACTACTAATAGCCTCAAGCGTCGGCAATGTTGGCAAATTATTATTGCGGTACAAAGAAGAAATGGTAGACTGTGCAACGCCAGAGCGCTTGGACAATTCATATTCACTCCAGTTGCGGCCCTGACGCAGCTGTGTAATCCGTTCCAATACATCAATCATATGTAAAACACCTCCAACTAATGTATTTATTGTATTACAAATAGCTTTCCTCCGTTACTATAAATACCCGATTATAATACATTGTTTTTCCGTATTCTCAAGCGCTAAGCCGGAAGTGGTTTTATCACAGATTTTTCAAATATTTCATATTTTCTACAGCGTTTTTTTAGAATTTCCAGATATACTATCCATAACGACGTTGTCGAAAGGATGCGATTTTTTGTCTGTAAAAAATTACACTACAGCGAAAACAGTTAGCAAAACCGCCCTCCAAAAGCCGAAAAAAATCAGCAGTATTCTAATACTGACGGCATTGATATGCAGCAGTCTGATATTGGCATGCGTAATTTGGAAGCCCCTTGTCAGCATGGTCAGCCATCCGCAGCAATTACAAAGCTGGGCGCAGTCTCCGTTTGGCCCGCTGATTCTTATTGGCATCCGTACAGTACAAACCATCCTGACGGTATTACCCGCTGAAGCGGTTGAAATTGGCGCTGGATATGCTTTTGGGCCTCTCTGGGGATTGGTATGGTGCATTATCGGCTCAGCAGCCGGCTCTGTAATTATCTACTATTTCACCCGGCTCTTTGGAATACGGCTGGTCAGCCGCTTGATTCCCATAAACAAATTAGCCGCACTTCCTATTTTTATAAATACAAGGCGGCGTAATTTACTTGTATTTCTTATATTCCTTATCCCTGGTACTCCAAAAGACACGTTAACATACCTTATTGGGTTAACGCCAATCCGGCTTCCGGCTTTTTTAATATTATCTTCTATTGCGCGCCTCCCATCCATTATCACCTCAACCATCAGCGGTGCTGCACTAGGAAATCAAAATTATATATCCGCAGGTATTATTCTTGGTATTACAGCAATCCTCGGCCTTACCGGGATATTTTTCTACCGTCATATATTAAAAAAGGGAAAATCAAAGGGTATGAAAATAAATAAGCCGGTAAAAGATAAAAGCGAGGTGATAAAAATGGCAAAAAACTATCCAGACCTCTATACACTTATGGAGGAAGATGCACAAGCGCAACAATATTTTTCTACACTGCCCGATTATGTACAAGAGCAAATCAGTACACGGGCAGGGCATGTAAATTCCATTGAAAGTTTGAAGGATTACGCAGAGAATTTATTGCGTGGAGATGATTAAATTGGGAGAGCTTTTCCATTCAAGGAAAAGCTCTTTTTTTGTTTTTTACTTGACAGAATACAGTAAAATATATTATAATATAAAAGTTGCCGGGGTGTAGCGCAGCTGGTAGCGCACATGACTGGGGGTCATGGGGCCGCAGGTTCAAGTCCTGTCACTCCGATAAAAAGAAAACAGGACAGGCTCTTCTGCAGCCTGTCCTGTTTTTCTGTTATTTATGAATTAATATTCCGGGATTTTAATTTCAATTTCTCTGCCTAGCTTGCTGGATTTTAAAATACCATCAATAATAGCCTGATTGTAAATAATCTGGCTGGACGGTACCGGCGGTTCGCCGCCTTCCTTCACAGCATCCAGGAATGAGCGGATTTTCTTATAAAACAAATCGTCAAAGTCGTCCTTCAAAATCGGAACAGTTGTTTGAGTCGGCTCGCCTGCAACATCATGATAAATGGTCATCGGGCCACCAACAGAGCCATTCCAGCAATCGGTAGACGGAATGCGCAGGCCGCCTTTTTTACCCATGATAATGGTGTCGCCCGGCGTATCCAAATGCATATCCCATGCAATACGGAAATCCAAGATAATACCGCCTTCCAGACGGATAAACGCTGCGGCAAAATCATCTACACTAAATACATCTGCATATTCCGGATGGTTTTTATAGGTCGCCGGATTCTTTCCGAAGAAATCAGAACGATAACCCGTAACCGTCAACGGCTTTGGATAACCGATAGCATTCAGCACCATATCCAGCGAATAGCAACCGATATCGCCCAGTGCACCGATACCCGCAGTTTTATCTTCAATGAAGCTGGTGCCAAACGGTGTCGGAATACCCTTACGGCGTCCGCCGCCTGTCTGTATGTAATAGATTTCCCCAAGCTCGCCGGATTCCACAATCCGTTTAATCATCTGCATATTGGCGTCCAGCCGCGGCTGGAACCCAATAGACAGCAACCGGCCAGTCTCCTTTTCCACCTTGCAGATCTCTGCCGCTTCCTCAATGGTAACGCACATGGGCTTTTCCAGCAGCACATCCACACCCTTCTGCATGGCGTAAATTGCACACTCCGCATGGGTGCGGTTATAGGTGCACACGCTTACAGCATCCAGCTTTTCTGCATCCAGCATGGATTTGTGGTCTGGATAGCAACGTACCCCTTCCACTTCCCATTTTTTGAAAAACGCTTCTGCTTTTCCTGGTACCAAATCTGCACCCGCGACAATTTCTACATCCGGCATCTGCTTATAGCAGTTGATATGTGCATCTGCAATCCAACCGGTACCAATGATACCCACCTTCAATTTTTTGGAGGTGTCAATCACTTTATGCTCTTGGTTTTCTTTGAATTGATCCATGATAGCCTTGTTATCAGTCGCCATTGTCTTTCCTCCTGTTTTTGTTTTATTTTATATCAATTTTGTTCTTCCGTCAATCCTTAAAACTTCAACTATTTCAGGAAAAACTTAAATTGTTTCAGATTACCGCTAAAAATGCCGCGTAAATATCTCGCTTTCTTCCAAAAGGCTTTCTATCGTATCATATCCTAAACGATGCAGCAGTTCTACAACATATGGATTATCAATCGGCGTTGGATAAGTAGCGCTATCCCCGTATGCGTTGACATTTTCCTTCCCTGTTTCCTTATCTATTAAAATTTTCGGGCCGCCGACACAGCCGCCAACACAGCCCATCCCTTCAAAAAAGTTTGCCTCTGCTGTTCCATCCATCAGCTCGCTGAGCATTTGCTTACACGCAGGCACCCCGTTTGCCTGGCGGGTCCGGACGGTAATTTCCCTATTGGGATTGAGCCTTTCCACCGTGCTTTTTACTGCTTCGCTGACGCCGCCGCTGCGTGCGTAAATCCGTCCCGCCCTTGAAGAATGGTCTTTTTCACTGTCTTCCATTTCTTCTGGATGAATATTGGCATATGCAAACACGTCCTGGATTTCCTGAAATGTTAAAACATAATCCACTGCATCTGCCACATCTGCTTCCCTTGCTTCTGCTTTTTTGGCCACACACGGTCCGATAAAAATGGTCAGCGCATCAGGACGTAAATATTTGATGGTACGCCCGCATGCCACCATTGGCGAAACAGCTCCCGGCACATGAGGCATCAAATCCTTATATACCTTGCGTATCATGGCAATCCATATCGGGCAGCAGCAGCTGGTCAGCTGATAATCCTGCTCAGTCAAGATATTCTTGTCAAATTCCAGCGCTTCCTTCAAAGTTAAAATATCGGCAAACAGCGCTACTTCTACCATACCCGTAAAGCCAAGTTTCTTCAGCGCGCTGCGCAGCATCCCAGGGGTTACATCAGAGCTAAATTGGCCCTGAAATGCCGGTGCAATCATTGCATAAACCGGCCCCTTTGCGTTGCGAATGGCTGCAATGGCCGGCAAAATATCCCGGCTCGCCTTAATTTTTTCAGCTTTGCACTGGTCAACACAGGCATTGCAGCCAACACATTTTTTTCCGTCAATTTCCATGTTCCCATCTTTTACAAAAAAGGCGTCGAACATGCAAACCGCCGCGCAGCTTGCCTTTCCCGGTTCTTCACAATCACATGGTTCTATACGGTAAACAGGCGGATGGTTGCGTGGGCGCAGCAGGCAATCCAACTGGTGTTCATTTTCACCATGCTGACGGATACGCGCCAATTCATCATCTTGCTGCCCATTAATTGCAGACTTCAATAAATTCCGATATAACGCTTCAAAAGTCATTGTCACCCATCCCTTTCAGAATCCCGCTTGTATAAACAAAGTATTTCCTTGACATTACAAAATATACCAGATGCCTCACCGTTCCAGCGGCGATGCAAAATAGGCCTTTGTTTCTCTTGCTACTACACCGCTAAGTGCTATTATCGCTATCAGATTAGGCAGCGCCATTAAACCGTTAAAAATATCAGCTATATTCCAAACTGCCTCCACTGTCATATATGGCCCAATCAGTACTGCCAAGATATACAGCCAGCGGTAAACCATCACTGCAGCCTTGCTGCCCCCCGAAAGATATTCCAGGCAGCGCTCCCCATAATAATTCCAACCCAAAATAGTGGTAAACGCAAAAAACAACAAGCATACCATCAGCAGGAAAGCGCTGACATAGGATGGGAAGGGCAAACCGACCTGCAAAGCATAGCTGGTAACCGCCACACCTTCTAAACCAATATCCCATGACCCAGTGACCACAATACACAACCCTGTCATGGTGCAAATCACAATGGTATCGATAAAAGTCCCCGTCATGGACACAAGCCCCTGCCGTACACAGGATTTGGTTTTTGCAGCCGCAGCGGCGATGGGGGCGCTGCCCAGCCCGGCTTCATTGGAAAAAATCCCGCGCGCAATCCCTTTTTGCATAGCGGCGAACATTGCCCCGGCTGCCCCGCCGGCTGCGGCATCCAATCCAAACGCACTTTTCCAAATAGTTCCAACCGCACCCGGAAGCCTGCTCATGTTACACAACAAGACCAGCAAGCAAGCCGCCACATACAAAATAGCCATTGCAGGCACAACGATTTCTGAAACACGTGCAATCCGGCGGATGCCCCCGATAACCACAAGTGCCACGCAAAATGCAACCACCAACCCGGCAATGACAACCACCCATGAATAGCTGCGGCCAAACAGCATGACCGTCCACCTTCCGGACGGGTCAAAAAAGCTGCCAACAGCGGCAGTGATGCCATTAACCTGCGTAAAAGTACCAATTCCCAGCAATCCGACCCCCGCACCAAAAAACGCAAAAATTTTGGCAAGAAACCGAACCCGTCTTCCCATCCCCTTTTCAATATAATAATACGGGCCGCCCAGTACATGTCCATCCGGGGCAATCTGCCGGTATCGAATTGCCAATACGCCTTCCGCATATTTAGTTGCCATGCCAAACAACGCGGCAACCCACATCCAAAAGAGCGCACCCGGCCCGCCCAAGACAATTGCGGTGGCTACGCCAACAATATTGCCCGTGCCAATGGTAGCGGAAAGCGCCGTACAAAGGGCGCCAAAACTAGTAACTTCACCGTCGCCGCCCTCTTCATTTTTCACCATAAACCGCAGTGCGCGCGGCAAATGCCGAATTTGCAGCATACCCAGCCGGATGGTTAGGTATATCCCGACTGCCAAAATCAAGGCAATCAGCGGAATCCCCCATATAAAATTGTCAATTTGCTCAATCATAGTACCGACAGTCAAAAACATCCAATCCCCCGCATTGAGAATCTTTGTTATTTTTTTATCATATCAGATTCCTTATGATTTTTCAAGTTCTTCTATCCAAACTTTCACAAAAAAAGCGGTAAACCAAAATAGGCTACCGGCTTTTTGTTATTGCTTGCCTTATTGATCTTTATATCCAAAATCCGGGATGCTGGTCCAGCGCTTACGCAAATAATGCGCCGCCAGTTTTGGCCTGCGGTCACGGGTAAAAATCCCCTTTTTATTACCATCTACCCGCATAACCCCTTGCACCGTTGCAAAATCTGCAAAATTCCAAACCTGTTCGCCAACAAAGCAGCCGTACTTATCAACCACGGCATGATTGGCCTTATAATATTCCACTTGGTATTCTTCGCTAAACATAGACGGGGTCGCCGTATGCAAACCGGCGACTGTATCTGCCCCGTATTCGGTAAACATGACCGGTTTCCCTGTCTTTTTCCAATAATCCAGCTCTTTCGCCAACGCTTGCTGTGCCGCATACAAATCGCCGCCATAGACATACCACCCATAATACCGGTTGAGGCAAATCACATCCATCATTGGCAAAATTTTATCCTTGGTATACTCGTTTTGTAAACCTACCATGGTAACCGGACGGTTTTGCGGGTCGCATTCATGCGCCAGATCGTATAAAGGCTTAAAATATGCTACTGCGCTATCCGGGAAAACCGTCGTATCCGCTTCGTTTGCCACCGACCACATGACGACGCATGGGTGGTTCTTATCCCGTGCAATCATATCTTGTATCACCGCGCGATGATGTGGCCCCGTGCGCAAAACTTGATAAGTGTCCTGCGTTCCTCCGCCGGAAGCAGCGCCAAAATTTAAATTAACCCCAACCGCGGGAGCTTCGTCGATGACCACAATTCCTTCCCGGTCACAAAGATACATCATTTCTTCCGCATACGGATAATGGCTGGTGCGGAAAGAGTTTGCCCCCATCCATTTCATCAGGCTGATGTCTTTGACGTTAAGAACCTCATCCAGCCCACGCCCATGGTGGCTGGAATCTTCATGTTTGCCAAAACCTTTGAAATAAAACGGGTTCCCATTGATGAGGAATTGCTGTCCCCGTACCTCAACGGTACGGACACCGAACGATTCACAGTAACAATCCTCGCCGAATATCACTTCCGCTGTATAAAGATAGGCATCCAACGGCTGCCACAAACGGACATTTTCAATCCGGAATCCACCGGTATTTCCCGAAGCCTGCGCTACTACACCGCCTTCTTCATCACGCACAATTAGTTTGACACTGCCTTCGCCGTATGTTTTTACTGTATACGATACATAGGCATTTTTCCCTTCCACAGTCGGTATAAAAGTCAGGTCTGCAATATACGATTTGGGGGTGGTATATAATTTTACCGGACGGTTAATCCCTGCATAGTTGAAAAAATCAAAATTAGGATAGTTTTGCTTTTTGGGGGTAACTCCCGGGATTTCCGGCAAAAGCCCGCCCAACATGCTCCCGCCCTTTTCACTGCCTACCGGCAGCGTTGCATAATTGACCCGGTTATCTACGGCAACTGTCAGCAAATTATCGTGTGGCTGTATAAAATCGGTGACCTCTACTTCAAATGGCAGGTATCCGCCCTGATGTTCGCACATCAATTTCCCGTTAAAATATACTTTAGCCGTTTGCGTTACCGCGCCAAACCGCAGTACTACCCGTTGGTTTTTAAAAGATTGCGGGACAGCCACTTTGGTTTGGTATGCCGCCCATCCATAGTGATCGCGGAACTCCGCGCCTTCCTTTTGGTCATTATAAGACGCCGGCACAGCAATGGCTACCGGTTCCCGCAGCGGCGCTTTTGCCCATGCCTCATCAAAGTCCACATCATTTCCCAAATTAAGCACGTCCCGTGCAATGATCGATTTATCTGGAATCTGGAATTTTAAACTGGGAAATGATGTG
>CALGRC010000218.1 GCA_937959315.1 uncultured Clostridia bacterium
CCGGAAAATGGCAAACTAGAGGTTTTACAGCAAGAAACGGCGCTGGTATCCGGCGCTGAGGTTGCCGGGCAATCAATTATCCGTATCCGCGTGACGCCAAATGACGGGTATATTACCGGCCGGGTAACCATCAATGGGCAGGCGGCTGCACTGGAAGAAGGCGCGGCAGAATATACGGTGACGGCAGATACCGTCATTGCTGCTGCATTTGAAGCCAATACAGCGCCAAAACCCGGCAGCAAGATTTTAAAAACAAACAGTGTAACGGCGACAACCCTTAATTTGCTGTGGACAGCGGCTGAGGATGACCATACTGCTGCAGCAGGGTTACGGTATGACATATATGTGTCCAAATCCGACAATTTGTCATCGGTAGAAAATTGTGAGCAAAATGGCACACTGGTTGCCAGCTTGAAAAATGAGGATTTTTATAGCGTGAAGAATTTAATTCCGGCTACCAACTATTATTTTAATGTGGTTGTACAGGATGAACAGGGGTTAAAATCTTGTTACACAACGAAATCGGTTAAGACATTGAAAAATGCAGAATCGTCTGTATTGGGTGTGGCGGTCTTTGCAGAAAAAACAGTTGTAGAACCAGGTGGGCAAGTTTCGTTGTATGCGCAGGTATATGGCGAAAATGAACCGTCGCAGGCTGTGACGGGCGCCGTATCGGGCAACAAAAGCGATGATACATCTGTGCGGGTGGTTAACAGCACAAGTTTTAACGGGAAAACGTGTCTTATCCTCTCCGTTGGCGGGGATGAAACTAGTTCCGAGCTTACCGTAAAAGTGACGTCGGCGCAAGATAAAAAAATGTCTGCATCTGTAGCCATCAAAGTTCAGCAGCCGCAGGAAGATATTGTTACAGGCGTATCGGTATACCCGGCGGAAAAAACTCTGCAGAAAGGCGCCTCTTTCGTTTTTGGCGCTGAAGTAGTTGGGACGGGGGCATATGAAAGAGCTGTTATTTGGACGGTCGAAGGTGCAGCCAGCCCGGGTACGGTTATTGCTGATGGGAAATTGACGGTTGCAGCAGATGAAACAGCGGAAGCATTGGTAGTGAAAGCCACAAGTACAAAGTCGGCAGAAGTATTTGGAACAGCAGCAGTGACTCTGTCGGATGACGGGGCGGCGGCAACGATAACCGGGGTGGAGCTTTCTCCGGCAAGCGCAGTTGTTGTCGCTGGCGGAAAGGTTGTATTCAGAGCAGAAGTCATTGGCGAAAATGGCCCCAGCCAGGATGTGGTTTGGTCGTTAACCGGCAATGCAGTTGCTGAAACAGTCATAGAAAACGGTATCCTAACGGTTGCAGAAAAAGAAACGGCTGACACTTTGACTGTGACGGCGACATCAGTGGGATCCCCGGATAAATCGGCTGCTGCAATAATAACCGTTTCGAAGGAAGAGGGATACCAACTCACCGTAGACGGCGGCGATGGAACGGTATGGACAGCCAAATATCCAGGCGGGACGGTGATTCCTATAGTGGCAATTCCTCCGGTTGGATATGGATTCAATCCGGCGAATGAAAATAAATGGCTTACTACGCCTGAAGCAGATATTCTATGTATTGACGAGCCAACAGAAGCCAAGGCTCATTTGACGATGCCTTATCACGATTTAGTGGTGCGGGCAGATTTTGTGCATGTCTATCCGCAAGAAATTACCATCGAGGCATATGATGAACAAGGGGAAAAGAAACTTTCGTCTGCCGTTATCCGTACAAAAGGCGGGGCCATTTTATTGAAAGCAACTGTAAAGCCCAGCAATACTATCCAAGATGTTACATGGAAATCAAGCGATACCACGATCGCCACAATAGATGCCGATGGACTTGTAACCGCCCGTAAGAATGGGGAAGTCTATATGACTGCAACGGCAGCAGATAAAGATCCGGAAGGAAATCGTGTGACGGAACGGGTAAAAGTGACGGTTACCAATCAGTCAAACAGCAACCATAACAACAATAACCCGCCGTCAAATAACAACAATAACAACAATTATACCGGCGGTGGTACGCATATTACCATCGGTTCCGACTCTGATAAGCACACTGCGTATATGAATGGTTATCCAGATGGGACGTTCCAGCCGGATGCCAATATTACCCGTGCAGAGGCTGCGGCACTTGCAGCCCGGCTGTCTACCCTATACGACAGCAGCAAAGTTTATCCGTGCCATTTTACAGATACTGACAGCAATGCCTGGTATGCCAATGTAATTGGGTTTGTTTCGTCAAAAGGCATTGCGTCCGGTGATGGGGACGGGACGTTCCGGCCAGATGATTTCGTTACAAGGGCAGAATTTTCTGCCATGATGGCAAAGGCAACAGGATTGGCACTGCGTGGTGGTATCAGTTTTGCAGATGTTGGCGAACATTGGGCGAAAGGGTATATCAATGCGCTTGCTGCTAAGGGCGTTATCAATGGATATGCAGATGGGACCTTCCGGCCGGATAATGCAGTTACACGGGCCGAGGCGGCAAAAATTGCCAATGGCGCTGCTGGACGTATACCAAACAGCAATACGTTGGGAACTATGGTTTGCCCGTTCCATGACGTTAGCAGGGATTTTTGGGGATACTATGATATTATGGAAGCTGCAGTAACTTACACTGAGTAGAAATTGGCTGGAAACCAGGGCGGAAAAGAGCCGCCCTGGTTTTTTAGTTTCATAAAAATTTTATAAAATCTATTGACTTCTTTAAAATTTATGTGTATAATATTAATGTTATTAAGGAATGCACCTTTAGCTCAGCTGGCTATAGCACCTGACTCTTAATCAGGGTGTCCAGGGTTCGAATCCCTGAAGGTGTACTGATAGAAAAAGGCTTGAAACCTAGAAGTAAGGTTTTAAGCCTTTTTTTCACATATGGATACGTTAACTGCTGCATTAGACAACGATACCTAAGCACTATAACAGATGGATATAAGTATTCCCGGCGTTTCGAACGCCGGGAATACTTAATATGGCGTTTTTTGTGATTCAAGGATTCCTATTTGACAAATGCTGCATTGTAGTTTTCATATTTGAAGGTAATAATGTCTCCTTCGGATATTGCAATGTCTTTTGCTCCTACATTTGCCAATTGTCCGTTATGGTAGAGAAGCCAGCCATCCGTTTCTGTAGAGGCTATTCCGCCAAAATTATCGAACATGCCTGAATTATAAGTGTAAGGTAATTTTTCTTGTTTGCATGCAGCAATGATAACATCATCCGCTTTTGGTTCTGTGGTTGTTACTTCCATTTGCACAGATAGTAGAGGGTTATTATCTTGGATGATTTCCGCTTGCACATGTATTGCTGTTCCGCTGGTTGTTTGTGTACAGCCGCTTGTCAATACTGCTGATATGAAAATCAGCAGCAATAGACTTGCTGTTTTCTTTTTATGCATAAAATACTTCCTTTCAATTTTATTTTTTATTAAATATTAGTTTATTGATTGGCGATTGCACATCCTCAAATGCCGACAAAAGTTGAGAATATACCATGTAATGTTTGTTATTCCGAGCCGGGAAAACATATTTCGCATGGTTCTCTTAAAGCTGCTGCTTCTGAGAGCTTTAAACTAAAAACATTTGTTTTATTTTTGATAATGGTACAATCCTGTTTATGATATTTATCGCCGCCGGTAGTACAGTATACAATCGTGTCTTCAGAATTTTGAACAGTAGATTGTCCGTCCTGTTCAGATTTATTGGATGGTGCAGTCATAGCTGGAATATCATTTGAAGCCGGTGTGGCATGCTGTCCTGTGAACTGTGCCGCAAGATAATATAGGCCACAGGCAGCAGAACCGGCAACACAAATGGCACATACGGCAATAAATTTATGATGTTGTTTCCAAAAAGACGGCTGGTAATTGAGGGCTAGTTTAGCGAAAGCGTTTGCCTCCGCTTCAGCTTCATCGTCATAATCTAAAGATAGTTCATGGCCGCATTCAATATGTGCCGCTTCATGCAGCATTGCCTCCAGCCGCTCAGATATTGATAAATTTGCGTCAATTCCCACATAGCAGGCAGTTGTACCTTCATAAAGAAACCCTTTGGTGGTTTTTGCATAATGCAGCAATTTGCTGGAAAGTTGTTCTAAAACCTGGTCGCCGCTTTCCGTATTGAATAAAATCACTTTCCAGCCACGATGTTCAAAATCATATTTGACTGCATAATAGGAGAGCCCATCGGGCAATCGTTTGACATATTGTTTTACAATTTTTTTGATTTGTCTGTTTGTCATTTTGCGTTCTCCTTGTAAAGTATAGTGGAGAATGCGCAATCGCTGTTCGGCATTATTGTTCATTTTCATTTTCGGCTTGTTGTTTGCGCATAATAGATTCTTTTTGTGGAAATGTCTCCCTGATTTTAGCGCGGGCGCCGGTATTTGCAACGGCATACCCATTGGACTGATACGTTTCTTGATGGTTTTCATCCAAAAGCTGCGGGACAGTTTTTTGACTTTTTGAAGTATCTGGCTGTTTTACAATATCCAGCAGTGTGTCAACAGCTTGCTGCATCGAGGGCTTTGCGCGGTATGCGGCTAGCAACTGTGCTTCGTGTGCATTGTGAATGACAGAATGGATTTCACCGATGCCAAGCAGATAATCGGCTGTTACACCATATGTTTGAGAGAGTTTTACCAATATTTCGGAATTTGGTTCCCGTTCGTTGTTTTCATAGCTGGCATAGGTGCGCTGTGGAATGCCCAATTCGTCTGCGGCGGTTTTTTGTGTAATACCTCTTGCTTCTCTTAATTTTTTTAATCGTTGGTCAAACATGGTACACCTCCCTTATCTTTAAAAGATACACTATTTGTGCAAAAAAGTCAACGCACCAAACACAAATAGTGGATAATGCACAAAATAATTGGACAAAATCTGGCTATTTTTACTGCACAAAACGTGTTTACAAAAAACGACAAAATGTGATATACTGCTTAAGGAGTTACACAAAATGTGCAGGAGGGTTGGGACGTGTATCAAAATATTGAAAGGGAGCGGATGAGATATGGATATTCTATTGAGGAATTATCTCAATTGCTTGGCATATGCCCTGCAATTTACCGTGCATGGGAACAAAGGGGGGAAATACCGGCCGAACAGCTTCGGAAACTTTCACAATTATTTGGCTGTTCGGTGAATTATCTGCTTGGTTTAGAAGAGGAGCTTCAATAAGATTTTTTTGAAATCGTATGGAAAATATTGGTATTAAATGGGGGGTGAGGCTGTTTGGGGTATATTTGGGATGTATGGAATTAAAATGGAATGGGGATATTTGTTTTTATAATTATCGGCCGCTGTTTTTATATGAAAAGGGACGGCTGTGCCGGCTGACGAAAGAACAGCTTTGCGCATTGCTTCCCGAATCGCCGTATGGAACCGTTCATTTATATGCGCAG
>CALGRC010000219.1 GCA_937959315.1 uncultured Clostridia bacterium
ATACGCGATTGTATGCTAATTTCCCCGCCGCTGCTATTGTGATAAAGCTCTATCCATTGGTCGTCTTCAAAATTTTTAATATCAAAATTTCCATAATTGGATATCACAAGTTCATTTTTTTCTGTGTAAATGTACATTGAATGAATGTATTCATACACAAGCGTATACATATTGATAAACCTGCCAATATTGGAAAGGGGGTTTTCATCCGCATCCTGCACTGCCAAATTAACGCGGTTCATCATAAGGGATTTTACATCGCCGTTTAACGTTGCGTTGGCAGCTAAAAGCTCTGCCTGCCCAAACAGCGTATCGCATAAATCCCGTGTCCGGCAAAGCGTAGACTCGTTGGATAGGGCCGCCTCGTTTATAACGACGGATGTGGTATGGTAATATAAAAAACAACTGGTCACACAAAGCGGAATCAAAACCAACAGAAGGATCAGCCGCAGATTTTTGAAATAAATACTATGGATTCTATAGTTTTTAATGGCATAGAGCAAATCCCTTTTAATCTTCACCGTTTCCCCCTTTGATAACCCTCAGATAGTATTCCTTTGGCGTAAAGCCAGTATATTGTTTGAACCTTCTTGTAAAATACCGGCTACTGCCGTATCCGGCCATTTTGCTGATCTGCTCCACTTTATACCCGGCAGCCAAAAATTTGATTGCATGCTCCATACGGATTTTAATCACGTAATCCAAATAATTCTCGCCCGTCTTCTCCTTGAAAATTTTACTGAAATATTTTTGACTCAAAAACACCTGGTCTGCCACATCCTGCAGGGAAATATCGTGCTGGTAATTATCGTTGATATACTTTTTTGCATTTCGGATAATCACATCAGCGGAATCAATATGGTGCTGCTCTACATATTTAGAAAGGCCAAACAAAAGCTGGTTTCCAAACGTCCGGATTGCTTCATAGCTTTTTAATTCCATGATTGCCTCATAATCCAGCTTCCCTTTTTTGGCATATTGAAATTTCGGTATAGTTTCTGCTAATATAGCATAAATAGAATGAAATACGCCGGTAATTTTTTGTTTCACCTGGTCAAGCGGCTGTCCCTTGAGGTCGCCGATATAACGTTCAAAAATATTGCACGCCTCCTGACAGTGGCCAGATCGGATATACGTGGCCAGCAGCCGTATCTGCTCATCCAACCAGTTATGCTCATCCCCCTCGTCAAACACCGAACCGTACCTTGCCAGCGAAAGTTTTTGATTTGTCAAATCAAAAATCGTTTCACACAGGCAAATCTGACGAATATCAAGTGATAAATGAAAATTCGATTCCAAATAGGCTGCCGCACATTGCAGTTTTTCTTTCAGATACTCAAAAAATAGCTCTGTCGATGGAAATTTATCAGATATACAAAGCATCGCCAATGTGTCATTCCGGTAAAAAATTTGATAAAAATTCCCGCGCGTATCCCCATTTTGCACCACATTTTTTATCATATTATGCAGCCGGTCCTTGCCATGCTGCCATGTTTCTGATATAAACGCCTTATAATTGAGCATTTTCATGGCAAACAACGCGCACGGCGCTGTGTCCAAATGGATATCCAACGCCAGGAACTGCGTACGGTTCAAGATTTCTTCCCGATCCTTTACGGCGCCCATCACCACATCGGTAAAAAACTCTTCTGTCAAAATGGGCAATATTTCCTGATAGTGGCTTTGCTGCCTTTCTAGTTCTTTTTCAGCATCCAAATCCTGTTTCAATTTGCTTAAAACATCGCGGAATTTTTCAAAATCCGTCGGTTTTAGCAAATAGGTTTCCACATTGTATTCAATGGATTTCATGGCATATTCAAATTCCTTATACCCGCTTAGAATGACAACCTTGGTTTTCAGGCCGTTATCGTAAATATACTTTGCAACATCTATTCCAGATACGTTTGACATGCGGATGTCGGTGATTACAACATCAGCCGGGTGCTCCTGCAAATATTCAATGACATATTTCCCGTCTGCAAAACATCCGGCCAATTCAAAATCCGTTGTATTTTTTAAAACAAAGCGCTTCAATCCTTCTCTGATAATTTTTTCGTCGTCTGCAATAATCAGTTTATACATCTTTCGCCCTCCCCATCAGAGAACCCCGCCATTTACGCCATATAAAATACTTCTTCCATAGACGCCCACCACTCGCCTTTCTGCCTGCTTTCCAGGGGGATTTGCAGCGTATTCATAACCGACTGCCATTTTTTAACTGTTTCGTTGCTGTTCATACGCGCCATATCGGCCGGATAATTGGTCCCATCATATTCGTAATAGCTAAACAACAATCCCTGATGGTAATAAATCGAATAATTTTGAATATGCGCTTTTTTCAGTTCCAAAAGCACCTCCGGCCAGACCTGTGCATGGTAGCGCTTATAGTCTTCTAGCCGATCGGCGTCTACGCCAATCACCATACCAAACCGCTGCATGATAACCCACCATCCTTTTTATCCTGATTATTTTGGAAATTGCAACACATAATCCAGTATATCCTCCAGCATGACCGTCGCCACACTGATACAAGTATCAGCGCACCCATAATACAGATATAACAGGCCGTCTTTGACAACCGCCGCCGTCGGAAATACCACGTTCGGAATAATCAGGCCGACCTTTTCGTAATACTCCTGCGGTTCCATGATATATTCCGGGCTCCTTGCAATCACCGTTTCCGGATGCTCCCGGTCAAGCAACATGACGCCTACCCGGTAAACCACCTGTTCGTCCACTCCGTGGTAAAAAGCCAGCCAGCCTGCATCTGTTAGAATCGGCGGGGCGGCGGCGCCGATTTTCCCGCCTTCCCAATCCTGCTCCGGCACCGCAACCAGCTTGGGTTCCGACCACTGTGTCAAATCATCCGAATAAGAAATCCAGATGCTTGGCCCGTCACAGCCGTATGCCTCCCCCACATATCCCATCGGCCGGCGCAGCATGGCATACCGCCCTCCAATTTTTTCCGGGAACAGCACATTATCACGGTCATCCACATCCGGTGGGGTAATCCAGCTTAAAAATTCCCAATCTGTCAAATTATGGGATACCGCAATGCCCGACCGCGTCAAGTTGATCCCTTCAAACATCCTGCCAATCAACGGCGTATATACCGGCTCTGCTATCCCAGTCGGGTAACAGTTATAATTAAAGGGCCGGTGTGCAAAAATCATATAATAAATACCGTCTATTTTGGTGACGCGCGGATCTTCGATGGTGCCAGCCGGGCAGCCCAGTTGTTCGGGGGTGAATACCGGCTGCTGCGAAACGTGGGTAAAACAAAATCCATCGTCACTTTTCAACAGACCAATGCGGCATTGCAGCGGTTTTAAGCCGCTGCAGGCCCGCTCAAACATGTAAAACGTCCCATTATCTAAAATACAGGCGGGATTGAACGTTGCAACCCTGCGCCAATCGTACGTCCCAGGAAGGACAATTGGGTTTTTTTCATATCGTTGTATCTGCATACTTCAAAACTCCTTATATCATATATTTTTATTGCTTGTCCGCGCCCCCGTCTTGTTCCAGGCAACCGTCAAAAAAACCCAGCGATGTAAGAAAATCTTCAGCCGCATACATCGCATCTGCAATCTGCCGATCTGTCGCCGTGTAACCGGCAATGATAAACGCATGGCCGGTATTGGGGAACAATACAAGGTCACATCTGTTTTGACATTGCTTCATTTTTTCTGAAAACCGGATGGAATGGGAAGGGGAAACGCAATCATCCGCAAGCCCATGCATCACCAGCATTGGCACCATGCCCGGCCCGACGTGATACAGCGGCGAAACATCGACCGCCGCCTGTATGGCGTCCTGTACCCCCGTACCGCTTCCCACGGCGTACGGCAGCCATTTCGGGTCTGTCAAATCCATAATCGCATTGCAGGCGATGGCAGCGCACACTCTTCCCGCTTCCCCAGTATTTCCCATCGTGGCAAGAGAAGCAGCCAAATGCCCTCCGGCAGAATCGCCAATGACAGCAATCCGCTGGGGATCGATGCCATACGCATGCCCATGGCCGGCTATGTATCGGATTGCGTCCCTGCAATCAGAAATCAAGTCTGCAAGCATAGGCTGGGGCGTCCCGCTTTCCCGCGGCAAGCCAGGCGGCGGAAAATCCCGGTAACTGATTGTAATCCCCACACATCCCCGTGAAGCAAAATACCGCGCCTGCGGCGCCATCAAGCCGCCATCCCAAGGGCTGTTGTCCGTTCTTGCGCGCCAGGAACCCCCATGGATACAAACCACAGCAGGCCTCAAGCCGCCCGAACTACCGTCTGCCGGAAAAAAGAAATGGATAGGCAGGGAAACCCCATCTACCATTTTATATACCGCAGCCACATCCGCCTCCCACTTTGCATTTGTGAAGGCTCCCAAATCCATATATATGCAAGCCCCCTTGCCAAATATCAAATTACCAAAAGAAATCTGGCAGGCCAAGCAATCTGCCAAGCAGCTCCATATAAAAATAATCCCCAAAGATGGTATAGCACTCGGAGCCGTTTTGGTGCCTCAGCACACCCGGGCAATCACTGTCGCTATTCAAATATTTTTCACCAGACAGCGTACATGCCACATCTTTTGCATATTGCAGCAATGACACTTGCGTGTGGTCATGCTGATAGATTTCCAAAAAACCACAAGCGGCAATGGCAGCAGCCGACGCATCCTCGTTTGCCGGCTGGCCTATAGGCAGCCGAAAATCCCACACCGGGACCATACTGGCCCCCGACTGATTTATAAATGTATGCGCCAAAGCGATTGCCGTGTCAAAATAGTCCCGTTTCCCCGTATAACGGTAGGAAATTGCAAAACCATAAATTGCCCACGCCATACCGCGCGCCCAACTGGATTCATCGCCATACCCGCAATAATTACACCCGCCAGCCGGGTTTCCATCCGCATCAAACCGGAACGCATGATAAACTGAACCGTCCTGCCTGATAAAATACTGCAATGTCGTATCCGCATGCTGCATGGCAACCGACCGGTAAAACGGGTTCCCCGTCTGGCAGGAAGCCCAATACAGCAACGGAAGATTCATCATACAGTCAATGATTGCTAACCCTTCGCTCTGAGTGAAAAAATGATCCCGCGCATCTTCCCGGCTGACATTTGGGCCAACTTTCCCATCCATCCGGCCCCACGCCTTAATATAGCCACCCTTCCATATAAACCGTTTTGCTAGTTCATCGGCTGCCTTCCATGCGATTGCCCGATGGTTAACATCACCAGTCATGCGGAACATGGGGACTGCGTATAGGCTGTATAAAAAACCCAAATCATGCATGGTATCCTCTGGGGTTTCAAACACCTTCGCGCGGTATTTCGGATACTGCGCATTCAG
The DNA here is from genome assembly GCA_937959315.1 of uncultured Clostridia bacterium. Classification (GTDB taxonomy): domain Bacteria; phylum Bacillota; class Clostridia; order UMGS1810; family UMGS1810; genus CALGRC01. Next base: position 5,351 of record CALGRC010000219.1, read on the forward strand.
CCACTGCAAATAAGGCAATTCCCGTGTTTTTACAAATGCCCAGATTGCCATGCCGGTATAAAATGACGCCGTCCAATTCATAATATGGGAAAATGCTTTGGTATTTTGTTCCTCTACATCAAAATAATTCCCATCCGCCGCAGGAGGGTATTCCCGTAATCCAAACGGCATTTTGAACATGTTTTTTTCTATTTTGTGAATACATACAGCAAACGCATCATTGTATTCCATAACAAATACCTATCCCCTCCAAAATAAAATCCATCCATACTATTTCATTTTTATTATACACGAATCATTTTACCATAATAAACTCTACATTTTCTTTTTTTCTGCACATAAAGTATGATGATTTTTCACTGCGTGTCTGCCGGGCGGCAAACCTGTCGCTAAAATACATCAAAAAACGCCGGATTCCTTTGAAATCCGGCGTTTTGAGCCCCCGATTTGTCATACGATTTTCAGGGTACGATTTATCTGAAACACATTTCTGTAATGCATAAGCTCTTCATTTTATCGCCTATCTCCGCGCATTTTGCGCATTTCAAATTGTCCGCTTGTAAAAATACCTCCTATTTGTTCCATAGAAAATACGGAAGGATGCAATTTTATGTACCAGTTAAAAATCAAACAAACTGGGGATTATCCCCAATGCAGGAAATTCCGCAATTGCCGCCTGATTGCCTGGCGTTTTTCGGAATACAAAACACGCAGGTATTCAATTGAATACCTGCGTGTTTTGTATCTATCAAGGAGTAAAAATTCATCCTTCGGTATTTTCCGCTTCCACCTGCATTACATGGTACAATCCGGCAAGCATTTTTGCCGATTCGGCACGGGTAGCATTGCTGTTGGGGGCAAAGGTATTATCTCCCCTGCCGCTGACAATGCCCGCTTTAGCCAAAGCGCCAACGCCGTCCTTCGCATATCCCGCAATGGTATCTGCATCAAGGAACATAGATACGTCGCCCGGCTCCAGCACATTTTCTGCCGCACGGTAAAGCATTGCCGCAATATCCTGGCGTGTGACCGGCCGCCCAGCCCCAAAGCTGCCGTCTCCTAACCCATTGATGATACCGGCGCGCACGGCTGCCTCGATATAAGGCGCATACCAGTCATCAGGAGAAACGTCGCTGAATGACGAAGCCGCATCATAATCCAGTTCCAGTCCCAATACGCAAACCAGCATCTTTACAAATTCTGCACGCGTAACACTATCATTGGGCCGGAAACTGGATGCAGTGCCGTCAATTGCACCTACCTGTACCAATTGCCCAATATATGGAGCAGCCCATGGTGTTTCTGCCATAATTTCATCTTTTGCCGGCTGCGGCATGAAAGAAGGCAAGCCTTGTGTATCAGGCTCCTCATTTTCATCATCTGAATCATCTGTGGACGGCGGAATTACAGGCACAGAGCCACCGCTTGGCAAGCTGCTCCAGTTTCCCGGTTTTCCGGAACCTCCGCCCTGCCCGCCAGATGTCCCTCCGCCATCCGAACCGGCCGGCTGGGCTGAAGCCAGGTATTCTCCGGCGCTGGCGCCTCCTGCAATGACCAATTTAAACCAGTAGGTAACATCCCCGGTTAAACCGCGTACCTCAACGGTAGTCGCCGCAGTAGAAATGGCGCCGTTTAAATATGCACCGTCCAATGCGTCATCCGTTACCAACGAGCTGCCAGACAACGGCTGCCAATCATCCCCGTTTAACGAAATCTGCAATCCTACCGCCGCCGCACCTTCCGCAGCATCAGGCCAGCTAAGTACCACTTTTTCTTTTCCGGCGCTAGCACTAAACGTAATGGGTTCATCCGGCGTTCCCGGTTCATCGGTGCCAGCCGTCAGTTCTATTTTTTGGCCAGCCGTATCCAGCCCTTTGCCGCCAAGCTGTATCAAAAGCCAATCTGTCGTATCCAGCCCCGCAATTCCATCGCTAGATGTTTTAGGCATCTGGAATGTGATAACGCAAGAACCGGCAGAATCATAGGCAAAGGTGTCATTGTATGCAACCGGGCGGCCGCCGCAAGGTGTATCGGTAGCCTCTTCTTCCTCCACCGCAAATGCAATGACACTCAAAAGCGTACCTTCCGCAACATCTGCGCCAACGGTATACGGAATGGTAACCGTTCCGTCCGCGTCCACTGTTATTTTGCCAAGTGCAATGCTCCAATCCTCATCACCGCTGTCTTCTCCAAACTCAAACAGCTTAGGAAGTGTTGCAATGGCATTGCCCGCTTCATCAATCACTGATACAAACCATTCATAGGCCGCTTCTGCCGCAGCGCCAATCGTATCAGCCGCCACTTGCAAAAATCCGGAATCGCTTCCTGTAATATCCGTCTCATTCACCTTTTCCGGCGCGCCCAGCCCAAGCGTCAGCCCGGTTGTCCGCAATGTCCGATCCTGACCGCCGCCAAAATCTATCTCGAGTACATATTCATCCCGATTGTATTGATAAAGCCCAGGTGTTTCAGGCTGTTTCCCGCCGCCGATAGTAGACACATTTGGGTCCTCCTGCGTTTGATGTCCCATCGGCGAATAGGTATTGACATACAGCAGGTCATTTTCAAAATCAAAGTGCAGCAGGGAAAGTAACTCCATAGACCCATAGGGGATTTCCTGATAATCCTTCATAACAGAATAAAAAATCCTGCCATCCTCATACTCCCTATGTGCCAAAACGCTACCCTGCACATGGCCGCACAGTGCCAGCTTCACATTCGCATAAGGTTCCACCAGTTTGCTCATAAGTTCGGCTGCATAGGTATCAATATCCGAGGTGTTGTTAATAAAATGTGTCGCAATGATCACCGCATGGTCTGGATGCTCTGCAATGATTCTGCTCGCCCAATCTAACTGTGCCGACGTAAAATAATAGTTGATGGTAAGAAGCAGCAGCTTTGCGCCGTTAACCTCTGTAGTATACCACATGGAATCGGTCTGCCGGTCGGGAGCATCGCTATACCAGCCTTCCAATATCCAGTCGCCGGCATTGCGTTCAAACCGTTCCATTGGGAAATATTTTGTAGATAACAAACGCTGATTGGTCCCATCCTCTTGGTCGTGGTTGCCCCAACTAATGGCAAACGGTACGCCGCTTTCCTCATACATATTGTACAGTTTGTCTGCCAGCCGCCACTGGTATTCGTGATGCAAAACCGGGAACTGCGCCACATCGCCAGTATTTAGCTGCAAAATCCCCTTTTGCTTTTGATATTCATCCGTCACCCACTGTACCTGTTCTACAAATTGTTCCGGATAAAACTCTGTCTGTACCTGGGTATCGGAATCCCAGAATATTGTTGCATCATACTGGGAAGTATCCGGAAGGAACCTTGTCCGGTCTTCCGGCGCCACCGTGAGCGCCCGCAAAATCAGCAAATATAGCTTGCCGTCTGAGCCAACAAAATCCTTGGCATCTATCACCTGGTCTATACTGATTTCCCCGCCGCCGCCCGCTGTTCCGATGCGTTCCCATGCGCCGTCCGCGGCCTGATACAGGTAAGCGGATGCCTCCCTGCCGCCGGTTTCCCCCGTCCAAACCAGATGTAATTGTTCTTCTTCCTGCTGTTTTGGCGTCAATGAAATTTCAAATAGCTGATATGGATTTGTCCCGTCTGTTACATGCGTTTCCGGCATTATCCCGCCGGTAACCGTACCGCTTTGCCCAGGTACAATGGCATCCGGGGCAAGCGAATCAATACTGCCCTGGTATACCGTTACATTGGATTCGTCCAGCACAACGCTTTCGTTGACATACAACGACGCGTTGACTTCTTCCAAATCCTCCGTATCAGGGGTGACCTCTACCTGCAGGGCGCCGCCTGCAACCTCTGCCGATGCAGCCGGCAAATTTGGCGCGGTGGTATCCTGTAATGTCAAAGAAAGGGTATATTCCGCCGTTCTGCCATCCTCCGCTTTTGCTGTCAATACAATATTTTGGCTGCCAATGGCGTTGATGGGCGCTTCCACAGCGAAAGCCCCTGCCGGAACACTGCCAAGCCCTACTGTGCGGCCATCATAAGCAGCCGTCAGCTCAGACGGAAAACTGACCGCACCGTATATTTGTATCAAACCGGATTCCAGAGTGTTCTCTTCAACATTTACAGTATGCTTTGCCGGAATGTCCGCCAGCAGCACATGCGTATTATCCGCTTTACTTTCCATCTGCCCCACAGTTACTGCATCGCCAAAATAATTGCTGTATTTGAATGCCTCCCACCATTCAGAAACGCCGTTTCCGGAGATCTGCGCTTCATAGATGGTACCCACAAACGGGGCAGCTACACGGTCGGTATCCGAATACGCACCGATGGTCAATGGAATGTCCCTGCAGAAAAACAGCGGCGATTCAAAAACTGCAAAGGCTTCGCTTTTGATTTTCCCATCCACAAAAATGGTAACCGTGTCGCCGCTGCGCCACATGGTAACCAGGTGCGGGTTCCCATCTGCCGGGATTCCTGCACTTGCATGGTTGGCGCTGGCTTCCCCTGCCAGCCCTTCATTTCGGTTTCCGTAATTTTCCACATTGATTGCCGGCCCGTTTTGATTAATGGCCATATTCATTGTATTGAACGGATGTGTTTCTGTCAGCCGTTTGGTAATCAATCCGCCCATGGAATCCGGCATGCTTTCTAAATCCTCTGGGGTAAGCGAAATGATGGCGCTGCAGGATATTTCCAGATTGTCATCACCAACATTCGTATATTGCAGCTTTGTATGCTGCAGCCTTGCGCCTGTTGCGCCTTCAGCATCCACCGCAGTAGAAAAGGCTCCGGTTACCGCCGCTGCATGCCTGCCGGTAGAATCCATCCGGATATCGCCGTCTGCCGCACCGGCGGCAAAATGCTCTACTACCTCATAATCCTGGTTCCAAACGTCGTTTGGCTGATATGCGGCGTTTGGATTTCCATAGTACACCCAAATCATTTCTGCAGAATATG
>CALGRC010000220.1 GCA_937959315.1 uncultured Clostridia bacterium
AAACGCACCTTGCAACTGCTTTGGGAATGGAAGCGGCAAAACACCGGTTTTCTACTTACTACATAAACTGCCATACACTGATAGAGCAGTTAAAGAAAGCACATTATGAAAACAGACTTCCTGACCGGCTGAAGGTTTTAGCCAAATACAAGTTACTGATTATTGATGAGATCGGTTATTTGCCGATGGATATACAGGGCGCTAACCTCTTTTTTCAGCTCATAACCAGAAGATACGAAAAGGTTTCAACGATTTTTACATCAAACAAAACCTTTTCACAGTGGAACGAGGTTTTTGCTGATGTTACTATCGCTTCAGCGATTCTGGACAGGGTTCTTCATCACTGTACCGTAATCAATATTAAAGGGGAAAGTTACCGTCTGAAAGAACGAAAAGAATTTATGAAGCAAAAGCAACACATTGTCAACACTCTTTTTGAGCAGGGAAGCTAATATTTTTTCGTCAAAAACACGCAAAATTTCTTCGGCGTTTTCCTACATTTTTACTTTGGTATTGACACTAAAGTATGGCAGTCCAATACCAAATACCGCAAAACAATCTGGCAGTGCAACGGTAAATTTAAGGAACCGCACAAATGCAGTACACCTCACGTTACAGAGGATGAAATAAAGCAAAAGTTTTTATGGGCGTATAATATGCTTGTGTTTGAGAAAGATACCCTTTTGGAAAATTGCAGGGTCATGCAGGACGCTATTTGCGATTGCACCGATTTAAACACAAAGCTGGATCGCTTGTATCGAGAGCTGGAGGTCCTGACTGAATTGGTTAGAAAATGCGTCAACGAGAATGCTCAAGTAGCATTAAATCAAACAGAGTACCTAAAACGTTACAATGGTTATGTAGAAGATTATGAACAGCTAAAGAGTAAAATAGAAGTTTTGGAAAAAGAGAAAACGGAGAGAAAAGAAAAGGCGGATTTTATCGGCGGGTTCATGTTTGAGGTCAGCGAATTTGGCAACGCCATAGAGGTGTTTGACGAGCAGCTCTGGATGATGGCTGTTCATCAGGTGATTGTCCACCCTGACGGCAAGTTGACCTTCCAATTCTGGAATGGAGAAAAGCTTGAGATATAAAAAAATGCCCATGAGTCTTATGCTACAGCTCATGGACATTTTGCTGTCTTTATGTGAGGTGTATTTTGAGTAAATGGGGCGCAAAATTATCAAATAAGGTGCCGTTTATTATAATTAACGTGCTTTGCCATACCGAGTGTTCTTACAGGACTTACAAAGTTCTGCATAACACTCGGTTTTTTATTTGCTTTCCATTGACGTCATGGCGCATTTCCCGTATGGTTTGGCAAGGATAGATGTATTTGTTTACCTATACTGCGGCAGTCCGATTTCTTTGTTAGCATTCATCAGCTTGTTAAAACACACTTTAAAACAGTATGCGATAAAAATACAAAGCCCCATAATTGCCAGATGGTCTATATAAAACAATATTTTCCGCTCCGCATAATCCATAAATACAAACTCACTTTTCAAAAACAAATAGGTGGAAAAGTCCCGTTTTACAAAAGCGAATACCCCGTATAATGCGGTTAAAAAGCCCGCGGCGGGCAAGATGATAGTTGCCGGCTTCTGGCGCTTACCGTTGATTGCTTTCCGGAAAAGCCCCCAAAGCATATTCCAATGCGTCCCAATGTGGAAGCTCATCAAAAGGAACCCCCAATAGGAACCGAGGATATGCAGCCGTCTTGCCAGCGCCAGCCCACCGTTTACCGGCAAAAAGGCAAATACTGTTTTGGATATTATGATCCCGCTGTAAATCAATACCAGCATATCGGCAAACAGCAGCAGATCTATAACAACTTCTAATATGCGAAACGGCGTATATTTCCCTTTTGCTATGGTTTTGTACCAGTTCCGGTTAAGGGCATGGTGGAGTATAAACAGGAGAACCATCCCCACACCGATCCATTCATGCACGAATTCGCCCCAAAACTGATACCCGATAAGCAAAAGTAGGAAAAGCGTCATAACAATATCTATCCCGATTTTAAAAGCTGCTTTCTGTTTCATTGTTCCGCCGCCTTATGGATACAGGTTATGGCGTTCAGGCTGCGGGGATACCCGATATAAGGCAGGCACTGGGATACCACGCGCATCAAAAAGTCCGGATCGTTCCCCATATTCATATTGCCTTTTGCGTGGGCGGTAAGCTGCGGCTCGCAGCCGCCCTGCGCCATCAGGAAACAAAAGGTGATCATCTCCCGCTGGGCAAGGGTAAGCCCCGTCCTGGTATAATAATCCCCGAAACAGTTTGCCGCCAGCCAGCGGCTGATATGGCCTGTTTTCCACGCTTCTTTCATATGTTCGCCGAAAATTTCCGCCTGTACCTGTACGCCTTTTTCCAAACGGTCGTCCAGTGTGGTGGTTTGCTGTACCTCCAGCGGCAGGGAGATGCCGCGCTTTTCGAAAATTTCATTTGTAATCTGTAAAAACGGCAGCATTTTCCCATAGCCCACATAGTCCGTCGCCTGATAGACCAGCTCTTTTACTTCCACCGGGGAAACACCGCTGTCTAAGGCGGCGGGGAGTTGTTCCCGATAGGCTTCTGCCGCCTGGCTGCCGATGAGCGCGGCTAAAATTGCCATATACCTTGTAACCGGCTCCAGTTGTTGTCCAGGTTCTTCTACTGCTTCGTGCTGAGAAAAATAGATAAACCGTTCTGTAAATTCCGGATCTGTTTTCTTCATGTCCATGAAAATCCCCTCCTTCATATCTCCTGCTTGCCGGCAGACCAGACGTGTTTATCGTTTGCCGCCGCCTTTGTATTCTGCGCCATAACGCCGACAAGCTCATGCGGCGTATACAATTCTTCCAGATATGTCATTTCATCCCCGCTTAACCTAAGCTTAGCCGCCCTTGCCGCACCTTCCATATGGCTTATCTTTGTTGTCCCAACGACAGGTACCGTCCCTTTTGCCAGAAGCCATGCAAGGGCAATTTCCGTCATGGACACGCCGTGCGCTTTTGCCAGCTCGTCCACACGGCGGATAATGCCGCTGTCCTGCTGTGCTGTTGCGTCATATTTTAATTTCGCATAGCTGTCCTCTGCCAGCCGTTTGGACGTCTCATCCGGATGCTTGGAAAGCCTGCCGCCTGCTAAGGGGCTGTACGGGGTCAGGGCGATCTGCTCCTTTTGGCAATAGGGGATCATCTCCCGTTCTTCCTCGCGGAAAATCAGGTTGTAATGGCTTTGCAGCGATATGAATTTTGCAAAGCCCTCTTTTTCCGCCAGGGCGTTTGCTTCAGCAAGCTGGGCGGGAAAACAGTTTGAAATCCCGATATATCTTGTTTTCCCGGCCTTTACGGCATTGTTTAACCCTTCCATGACGTCATGGATTGGCGTGTTGTAATCCCACATATGATAGATGTACAAATCCACATAGTCCAACCCCAGATTGGCAAGGCTGCGGTTTAAACTGCGCTCAATGTGCTGCTGCCCGGTAACCCCTTTTTCGATTTCCTCGGCCGTACGGGGCAGGAATTTTGTCGCGACCACGACTTGGTCCCGGTTCGGCGCAAAATCCCACAGGGCGCGGCCCAAATACTGTTCGCTTGTGCCGCTTTGGTATGCAATCGCCGTATCAAAGAAATTGACGCCCAATTCAAGGCCGCGTTTCATGATCGCACGGGACTGCTGCTCATCCACCGTCCAGGTGTGCTGCCCGTTTGCAGCGTCGCCAAATCCCATGCATCCCATACAGATGCGGGATACGGTCAAATCCGATTTCCCCAGTTTTGTATATTGCATAAAAATCACCTCAATCGTCCTTGCTGTTCTGTTGGCGCCCCTGTTTATTCATACAATTCTACATGAACTTTCCCGTCCAGCGCCGGAATATATTCTACACCGATTTCTATGCTTCCGATTGGGAGCAAGTCGGACGAGTAGTTCCCATCCCGGTAAAACAGCGCAAGATTTCCCCAAGGGGCGTAAATCGTCAAGTCCCCGATACCTGGCGCAGTCCCTCCCGCTGTATCCGATACATCAATTTCTTCCGGCGGATATGCGATTTTCTCGGTGTTATTGTAATCGCTGAAATCCAAATCCAGCGGCAGCATGGCCGCCAGATTTTCCGCCGCACTGTTGTTTTCCAATTTTATGATGATATCGCCATCTGCGGTTGCTAGTTTTATCCGCATAGAAACCGTCTCCGTAAAATGATTGCTGTCAAGCCACTGCTCAATTTGCGTGTTTGTTGTAGATGCCGTTCCGCGGAAGCCCTCGGTAACGGTGCTGTCCGGCGCAAGCTCACGGATTTTGGAAAGGCTTCCGCTGATACCGCTGGACCCGCTGGTGCAGAAGGGGAGAATCGTTTTTCCGGACAGATCATAGCTTTCCAGGAACGTGCGCACCGCCGGCGGGCACTGCCCCCACCAGATGGGGTAACCCAAAAGGATCACATCGTATGCGGCAATATCCAGATCCATTTCTTCAATTTCTGGCCTTGCATCGCTTTCAAGCTCCTGGTTTGCCCTGCAGCTGTCGTTGTTGTAGTTTAAATCTTCGCTGGTATAAGGCTCTGACGGTACGATTTCATACAGTTCACTTTCTGCCGCTGCAGCGATTTTTTCCGCAAGCGCCCTGGTGTTGCCTGTCGCAGAAAAATATACGACCGCCGCATTTGAGCCGCCTGAAACTTCGGGTTCTTCGGGTACGGGTGTGGTATCGGGGGTATCCGTTTGTACGTCTTTTGTGATTGTAATCAGTTGCTGCTCTCCGTCCCAGCCGACGTTGAATTGAAAGCGCTCCGCAACAAAGCGGATGGGGAGCATCGTGCGGTCATTGATTACGGTCGGCGCTACATCGAGCGTATAAGCTTCGTCATTAAAATAGGCCGTTGTGTCGTCAATAGTAAGCCTGATCCGGTTATTTTCATAAGTAAGCGCTGTGGTTCGTGTTTCTTCCTCCCATTCGGTTGTCCCGCCCATTGCTTCGATAATCGCACGGATGGGAACAAGCGTCCTGTCGTTTACGACTACCGGAACCGTCCCGCGCCCAGGATCAATCTCCTGCTGTGTGCCGTTTACCGTCATCATGGGGTTCCCAACCTGTAAAACGAGCGAAAAGCCTTCCTCCACCGTTATGTTTTTCGCCGCACAGCCGGTTATGGAAACCAGGCTGAACATAAAACATAATGTTAATAACATGGATACTACTTTTTTCATGATACGTTCCTCCTTTAAACGTTTTCTCAAAACTTATCATCTCATCCATCAAAGCCCACTGATGATAGCATGATTTAGTTTTCCTACAATGCAGCGTATTCTGCATTACTCACCGGTTCACACCACTCATTGGACGTATTTTCACCTGGCACTTCTACGGCAATATGGGAAAACCAACTGTCTTTTTTAGCCCCGTGCCAGTGCTTAACTCCCGGCGGGATTGTAATTACCATTCCTGCACAGAGGGAAACAGGCGGTTTGTTTTCTTCCCTGTACCACCCTTCACCCGCAGTGCAGATTAAAATCTGCCCGCCGCCGGTTTTCGCATGGTGGATATGCCAGTTGTTTCGGCAGCCGGGCTCAAATGTTACATTGGCAAGGAAAACTGCCGTTTCTTTCGGGTTTGTCAACGGATTCAAAAAGGAATCCCCGATAAAATACTGCGCAAAGGCTTCATTCAAGCTGCCTTTTCCAAACATATTTGCTCTTTCAAATTCTTCATAGGATAAATATTTCATCTTGTCACCATTTGCCTTTCTATTTCGTACGTTAAAAATATTACGAACTATTTTTTCATATAGCCGCATCCTATTTTGCAAGCCCGGTTTCGGAGAGCCATTCGCTGACCGCATGATCGGGAGCTGACGCAGAGCCGCTGCCGATATGCAGCCCGTCTGTTACCGCTGCGCTTGTTTCAAGCTCCTTTATTTCGTTTACAGTACCCGAAAGCCCGCTGCCGCCGCTGGTGCAGAACGGGGCTATCGTCTTGCCGGATAAATCGTAGCCGTCAAAGAATGTATAGAGGATCATCGGCATATCGCCCCACCAGTTCGGATACCCTACAAAAATCACATCATATTCCGAAATATTTTCGATACTGTCTGCAATTTCAGGACGGGCGTCATTTCGCTGTTCTTCCTGCGCCAGGTCTACAACCGTGTCATAATCTTCGCTGTACGGCACCGCCGGGACAATCTCAAACAGGTCGGAACCCGTTTGCTTTGCGATTGCTTCGGCAACATGTTCGGTATTGCCCGACCATGAGAAATAAACCACCAGCGATTTTGTGCCGGTTTCGGCAGGATCGGATTCCGGCGCGGAGGGTTCCGAAGCTTCGCCGGTATTGCTTTCGGCGGGGACGGCAGTTCCTTCACCGCCTTGCGCTGCCGAAGAAGGGGTGTCCTCATTGCCGGTATTTCCGCCGCAGGCAGCCAAACAAAGCAGCAAGGCAGAGGCCCCATAAGAATGGAAATTATTTTTTTCATTTTGAAAAGCTCCTTTCGCCTCTTTCTATTGATTAAAATTTTTTTGGATTTCAAACCGGAGATAATCCAAACGGTCAAGCTGTTTTTCTTTGAAATGGATCTCATCTAGCGTCCCTTTCCGCTTTGCATTTAACATGGCCAGCCTTTTTTCTTCGGTTGACGCTCCTTCGCACAGCAGCTCCATGTACTCCCGTACTTCATCATTGGAAAAACCAATATCGTGCAGCGTCATAATTGTGCTTAACCGTTCAATGTCGCTGTCATCGTAGTTCCATGTCCCCATCACTTTTTTTACTTCACCGCACAAGCCCCAGCTTTCATATTCCTTTAAAATTTTTACGGGGATATGATACCTGCTGCTTGCTTCGTTCATTGTCATGATGTTCTCCTTTCCATTGCCCGGAACCCGGCAATAAAAAATATAGGCGCTCCCTTTCAGGAACACCTATAGTATATCTCTTTCGATATGAAATGTCTAATGCTTATAGTGTATCGCCAGAAATGTCTTTTAAGTATTGCTTGCAGTGTTGAATAAATGCCTCAGCCGCGGGCGCGAATATCTGCTCTTTTTTCCAGACGATTGCAGTCCCGTTTTCCAATCGCGGAGAAAACGGAATAAACCGCAGCCCCGGATATGTACTGTTAAGTTTGATGCTGATAACATCTCCCATACCGCTCTGAGCCAATACCGCTTCGTTATACTGCAAGTTGCCCATAGCTGTGATATTGACCCGATCATAGTATTCCCCAAGCCATTGTCCGACCATGCTTGTGTGCAGCTCACTGCTCGTTGTAATAAGCGGAACGTCTTGCAGCTCCTGCGGCGATATTTCCACTTTTTTTGCCAGCGGTGAATCTTCGCGGGCAAGAATGCCCCAAAGTTCTTTTTGCGGCATGGTGACGGAATGATATTTATTTATATCAACGGGCGTTGTAATAAGCCCCACGTCAATCAGTCCGCGTTCTATTCTCTCTCTTACATTTTCACCGTTGCCGCTGTATATCGAATACCTGATATTTGGATATTTTTTACTGAACGAAGCAATGATGTCCGACAGGATACGCGAGGAAAGGAATTCGCCGCTTCCGATAGATATTTCCCCCGTCAGGACGTCTGCCTTTTGCATAAGATCCTGCCTTGTTTTTTCAGCAAGAGAGATTATTTCCTGTGCCCTGCGTTTTAAAATCATACCGTCTTCGGTCAGGATAATGTGATGATTACTTCTTTTAAACAGCTTAACGCCGAGTTCCTCCTCAAGCTGTGCAATTTGCCTTGACAGCGTCGGCTGGGTAACGTGCAGAATTTGCGCCGCTTTTGTAATGTTCTCCTCCCGCGCGATCGCTAAAAAATAGTTTAAAACCCTAAGCTCCACATGGTTCACCTCTGCATATGATTATATCATAAAATCAACGATTTTTAAAAATCTAAACAAAAATTTTTCAAAATAGGTATAACTGTTTTTACGGGAAAACGAATTTTTCAGAATCTATGATGATACACAGCAACAAAGCCATGTATTATCAAGTTAGTCCATGCGTCCTACGCGGCCCGTGCCTGCATTCATATTTTCATGTCATTTATGGCTTGCTTTTGGTGCAGTTGCATCATAGCTTGCATTTAGCAGCATTTTGATTTTATCATCCGGGGCACTACCATCTAAGGCAACCGTAATCCAATTTGCCTTATTCATGTGATATGCCGGGAAAAAGCCTGGCTCGCACCGCAGAGAGCCAACCAAGAGTGGATCGCACTTAAAATTTACGACATCTAGAATATCTGTTCCTTGTAACCCAAGCTTGTTTTTTGGTATATCCATAATAATCGCAAACCACTTCCGATTGTTGCTATGACGAAATACTTTGTAATTGGGATATCCCATCCAAGGGGAATCCGGCTCTGCATTGTAATTTTCGAGAATAAACTGTTCTAATTCTGCACGATTCATTGATATCACTTCCATGTTCTTCAATTTACCTAGAGTATAGCACACATTCAAATTGAAAGCAATGATTGGATTTTAGATAACCATGGGGATTAAAAATAGCGCTACCGACTACATATTAAGCGGAATTCCGTTAATTCAGGGTTATATCCAGGCTTGAAAAGCATACCAAGATGTGGTACTATTACCATAGGATTTGTACCGTGATGTTGATGGATTGAACAGTATACAATAGGGGGCGAAAACAATATGGAAATACTACGCCATACAGCGGACTTTTGTGTAGTCGGCGGCGGGCTTTCCGGGCTGTGTGCCGCTGTTGCAGCGGCGCGGCATGGCGCAAAGGTGATTTTAATGCAAGATCGGCCGGTTTTGGGCGGAAACGCCTCAAGTGAAATCCGGATGTGGGTATGCGGTGCGCATGGGCCTAACAATCGGGAAACGGGCCTATTAGAGGAATTAGAGTTGGAGAATTTTTACCGCAATACATCGTTGAGTTACCCTGTTTGGGATAGCGTACTTTATGGTATGGCGAAAGCAGAACCCAATTTAGAGTTATTGCTCAACTGTTCTTGCTTAGACTGTACAATGGACGGCAATCGGATACATAAGATCAAAGGATGGCAATTGACGACGCAGACCTATCATGAAGTGGAAGCAGATTTTTTTGCAGATTGTTCCGGCGATTCTATTTTGGCCCCTCTGAGCGGGGCAAAATACCGCATGGGCCGGGAAGCGCGGGAAGAATATGGGGAAGATATTGCACCTATACAGGCAGACAAAAAAACAATGGGTATGAGCTGCCTGTTTCAAATCCGGGAGACCGATCGGCCGCAAACATATATTCCGCCTGATTGGGCTTATACATATCCGGACGATGCCTGCTTGCCGGAATGTAAGCAATATATTGGCGATAACTTTTGGTGGATAGAAGTAGGCGGCGAAGCAGATTGTATTACCGATACCGAGCAATGCCGGGATGAACTGTTAAAAATCGCTTTTGGCGTCTGGGATCATTATAAAAATCAAGCGGATCATGGGGCAGCCAACTGGGCGTTGGATTGGATTGGGTTTTTGCCTGGTAAGCGGGAAAGCCGCCGGTATATTGGGGAACATGTAGTAACTCAGCATGATGTGCGGGCAGCCGGGCCTTTCAAAGATATCGTTGCTTACGGCGGCTGGACAATGGACGATCATTTCCCCGCCGGGTTTTATCACCGCGGTTCGCACCCAACGATTTATCATCCCGCGCCTTCTCCATGGGGTATTCCTTTCCGGAGCCTGTATTCTGTTAATATTTCCAACCTCTTATTCGCCGGGCGCAATATTAGCGTGACACATACGGCGCTTAGCTCCTCGCGCGTTATGGGAACCTGTGCGATGCTGGGGCAGGCGGTTGGAACCGCCGTAGCACAGGCTGTGCGGTTCGGGAAGGAAATCCGGGAAATTGATGTTGCTTTGCTTCAACAGGAACTGCTGTATGACGATTGTTATTTGCCTGGTATACAACGGACCTTGTCTCCGTTGACGCTTGCAGCACATACCAATGCGCCGGTTGTCTTAGACGGATATGATCGTCCGGATGAAACACAATACCACGGCTATGCCGGCGAATTAGGCCAAGCAATTGAACTGCGGTTTGAGCAGCCCGTTCAGGTGCAGGAATTGCGTTTGATATTTGACAGCAATTTAAACCGGCCGTATCATAATATGCCATGCAGTTATTTCTTAGATGAACATGAGTACCGCATGCCAGAAACGCTGATACGTTCTTATCAAATTGAAGCGGATACACAAAACGGCAAAACGATAATTGCCCAGGTCAAGGATAACCGCCGCCGTATGGTACGGCATCAGGTAGAAAAAGAAGTCACCGCTCTGCGGCTCATCCCGCAAGCCACTTGGGGAGATACACAGTGCCGTGTATTTTCTATGGATGTGCGGTAACATGCAAAATATAATACTGTTTGAATTAAAAGCAAAAGGCCCTATTTGTGGGGCCTTTTGCTTTTTTGCCTTGAAACTGAAAAGGCATACGCAAAAAATATGGGGAATTATATTGACACCGTGTCAAAATAGTGCTAAACTTTAGATGCTGACACGGTGTCAGAATCAAAACCAAGAAAACTAAAGGAGGGTGTAATATGTTGGGTAATTTTTCATACTGTAATCCCACAAAGTTATATTTTGGTGACGATGCGCTCGGCTATTTAAATCAGGAATTGCCTAAATACGGCAAACATGTCGTGCTGATTTATGGCGGGGGCTCCATCAAAAAATATGGTATCTATGATGATGTCATCAAAATCCTAAACGGCAATGGGAAAAATGTGGCCGAAATTGCGGGTGTTATGCCCAACCCAACAGTGGATAAACTTTATGAAGGCATTGAGATTGCGAAAAAGCATCATGCGGATTTCCTGCTGGCAGTCGGCGGCGGATCTGTCTGTGACTATGCAAAAGCGCTTTCTGCCTCGGTAAACTGTGAAGAAGACCCATGGGAAAAATATTATCAGCGCTTTGAAGAACCTAGTTGTGAAACATTGCCGGTAGGCTGTGTGCTGACTATGGTTGGCACAGGTTCAGAAATGAACGCCGGGGCGGTCATTACAAACCCCAAGACCAAGCAGAAGATAGGCCATGTTTTTGCAGATGAAAAGATTATGCCGCGGTTTGCTATTTTAAATCCAAAATATACGCTGACTTTACCGCATGTTCAAATGGTAGCTGGAATTTACGATATTTTCAATCACATTTGTGAACAATATTTTTCAGGGGAAGATGACAACACCAGCGATTATATCAGCGAAGGCTTGATGCGTTCTGTCATCCATTCCAGCAGGATTGCGAACAAAGACCCGCAAAATTATGAAGCCCGCAGCAATTTGATGTGGGCGGCGACCTGGGCGCTCAATACTTTGATTTCCCGCGGGAAGTCCACCGACTGGATGGTTCATATGATTGGGCAGTCGGTGGGCGCCTATACTGACGCGACCCACGGAATGACGCTGGCCGCTGTTTCCCTGCCGTATTACCGGCATATCTTGCCTTACGGGGTCCAAAAATTCAAACGGTTTGCCATAAATGTGTGGGATGTTGACCCTGTTGGAAAAACGGATGAACAGGCCGCACTGGAAGGCTTGCATGCTATGGAAAACTGGATGCGGGAACTTGGTCTTGCCATGCATATTTCTGAATTGGGCGCAACAGAGGACATGCTGGAAGGAATTGCAAATGGCACACTCATCATGCGCGGCGGTTACAAAGTACTGGGACACCAAGAAATTATTGATATTTTAAAAGAAAGCTTCAAATAAAATACTTAGAATAACTGTTAAAATTTGATAGGGAAGGGAATCGTACTGTGTCAAAAAGCTCCGAAAAACTGGCAAATGCAAGAAAAGAAGAAATCATAAACGCCTGTGCAACCCTTTATGAAACTATGGGATTTCGGGATATCACCATCCGCGATATTGGGGCTCAGACTTCTTTTGCCCGAACTTCCATCTATAATTACTTTCAGACCAAAGAAGAAATTTTCCTGGCTTTGCTCCAACGGGAATACGAGCGATGGATTCTGGAACTGGATGCAATTTTGCAGACCCACGCTTCCCTATCGGCTTCTGAATTTGCAAAGGAGATTGCCCATACACTGGAAAATAGGGCGTGTATGCTAAAACTGCTGTCGATGAACCTCTATGATATAGAAGGCAATAGCCGCCTAGAAAATCTGGTGGCATTTAAAGCGGTATATGCCGGCGCACTACAATCTATCACACATTGTTTGGAAGCATTTTTCCCGTGTATGTCGCATGCGGATATTCAAGATTTTCTTTATGCGTTTTTTCCATTTTTGTTTGGCATTTATCCGTATACAACGGCTACCAGAAAACAAATAGAAGCTATGGATCTTGCCCATGTGGCATATCCTTCTTATTCTATTTATGAAATTACGGCAACTTTTGTTGAAAAATGGCTGCACCCCTTTACGGAATGCAGAAAGGGTTGCAAATGAAGGTTCTATCAAGCACTAAAACACATGTAAAAGGAGGATTTTTATCATGCGCAATATACTGGTCGCTTATTTTTCTGCCAGCGGGATTACTGCCAAAGCTGCAGAAAAGCTGGCAAAAGCCGCAGACGCAGACTTATATGAAATCAAGCCTGCCATACCGTATACCACAGCGGATCTGGATTGGACCAACAGGCAGTCCCGCAGCTCTGTGGAAATGAATGACAAATCATCCCGCCCGGAACTTGCCGACCGCAATGCCCCGGTTGCAGATTATGATACCATCCTGCTTGGTTTTCCCATCTGGTGGTATACTGCGCCTACAATTATCAATACGTTTTTAGAAGCGTATGATTTTAACGGGAAAACCATTGTACTATTCGCCACCTCCGGCGGCAGCGGGCTGGGCAAGACGGCGTCCGAACTGTCGAAGAGCTGCCCCGGCGCTGTGATAAAAGAAGGAAAGCTTTTAAATGGGAAACAGGATGAAGGCACACTTCAAAAATGGCTGGAAATTATATAGGGAACGGCGGGCATAAGATAAAAGGCAGTTTTCATGATGGACATGATGGAATCAATGAAATAGCATTTTTGTTATAAGGGGTTGAAAAAATGCTTGCCTATACGTATTTAAAAAAAGGGTGTTTTGCACTGATAGATAAGCCGAAGCCGCAATTACAGCATGGCAGGGATGCAGTTGTAAAAATGACATTGGCCAGTATTTGTTCCAGCGATTTACATATCAAATATGGTTCCGTACCTAAAGCGGTGCCGGGTATTACAGTCGGGCATGAAATGGTCGGGATTGTAGAACAAACCGGGAGCCAGGTTACAAATGTAAAACCGGGAGACCGGGTTACGGTAAATGTAGAAACGTTTTGCGGCAAATGCTTTTTTTGTAAAAATGGTTATGTGAACAATTGTATTGACGAAAACGGCGGATGGGCGTTGGGGTGCCGGATTGACGGCGGGCAGGCGGAATATGTGCGGGTACCGTTTGCTGATACAGGGCTTAATAAAATCCCGGATTCTGTCACAGATGAACAGGCGCTGTTTGTGGGAGATATCCTTGCAACTGGTTTTTGGGCCGCGCGTATTTCAGAAATTAAGCCGCAGGATACGGTGTTGATTATTGGCGCAGGCCCAACGGGGATTTGCACATTGCTCTGCGCCATGCTCAAACGCCCCTATAAACTCATTGTTTGTGAAAAAGACAAGGCGAGAATCCGATTTGTCCATACGCACTATCCGGAAGTACTGGTTATCACGCCGGAACAGGCAGAGCCATTTGTTAAAGCACAAAGCACACATGGTGGTGCGGATGTTGTCATCGAAGCGGCTGGGACGGATGAAACATTTGCGCTGGCTTGGCGGTGCGCCAGGCCCAATGCGGTTGTTACAATTGTAGCGTTATATAACAAACCGCAAATACTGCCGCTGCCGGAAATGTATGGGAAAAACCTCACCTTTAAGACCGGCGGAGTGGATGGGTGCGATTGTGAAACAATATTAGAGCTCATCCGCCAGGGGCAGATTGATACGACGCCGCTCATCACGCACACGGTTCCGCTGGAACGGATAGGGGATGCGTACCGGGTATTTGAAAATCAAGAAGATGGCGTGATGAAAGTGGCGGTGCGGATTTGAATGACAACAGAAGGAACTGCAATCCATCACGTTTTAAAAAAAATAATACTTTGAAAAACCCGCACGAGCCCCTTCCTGGACTGATATTAAGGCCAGGAAGGGGCTTTTTTATATCAAAATGCTAAGATTACATAATAAAATATCATAATTGACAAGCCAGCACAAGATGATTTTGAAATACTGTGTTAGAAAAATATTTTGCTGCTGGACGCAAATGCCGAGATTGCACAACGATGGTGGTGGGGTGAAACTGATTGTAGAGGCCCCATTGGTGCGCCTTCCGTATTTTATCCACCAGGAGCTATTTGCCCCCTTTATTTAGGGATTTGGTCAATATAGGTAAAGATATTTAGTTCCTTCAGTGTCCTCAGCAGTTCTTTGGTGCTGTTGCACTCCATTTTACTTAAAATTTTTGCAACTTGTGTGTTGATGGTTGACAATTCCACAAACCTTTTTTTAGAAATTTCACGCCGGCTCATACCTGCATACAACATCCTTAGGATTTCAAATTCCGCATTTGTAAGATGGGAAACCAGGTTGATCGTATACATCAGGCTGCTCTGCTTTTTTTGCAGCCTGATGAATTCTTCCCGGAGTTTGGCCGCAATTTCCGGCCTGAGGGCCAGTTGGTTGTGATACACGTCATGGATGGATTGTAAAATCGTTTCCTGGGGCTGGGTTTTGATAATATAATCCTCTGCCCCCGCACTGAATGCTTTAAACAACAAGGCATCCTCTTCGTGTACGGTTACAATAATGACTTTTATCTTGGGATTTTTTTCTTTGATTTGTTTTGTTGCCAAGATACCGGCTTCACCGTTTTCCATCTGAATATCCATTAGTACAATATCGGGCGATTTTGCTTCTGAAAGCGCGATCGCTTCATTTGCGCTGTGTGCAGTGCCAACCAGCTCAAGCGCAGGGTCGCTTTGGATAATCATAGAAAAATAATCAATGATATTTTGCAAATCGTCGCAAATTAGAATTTTAATCTTGGAAGATTCTGTCTTCATGATAACCTCCTGTATTTTGATAACGGAAGCAAAACCTGAAAATCCGTATATTTCTGTACTACACTTTCGACATGGATAGACCCCAGGTGCGCATGCAGCACCTCTTTTACATAGGATAATCCAATCCCCCAGTTGTCATAGCTTTGTTTGGTAGAAAACAGGGGGTTAAAAATTTTCCGCACATGCTTTTTTTCAATGCCGCAGCCATTATCGCGCAGATCGATCACCGCCCAGTTATCTTCGCGGGCCATGGTAAGCGTAATCCGCCCGTCACGCTGGTTTGCAGCTTGGATTGCATCGGCTGCATTGTCAATGAGGTTCCGGAACATCTTGGTAATATGGTACGCGTCGGCATAGATATATACGCCCGGCAAAAGCCGGTTTTCTATTTTAATATGCGGTGGGATGCTGGCTTCCTGCAGCGCTTTGACAATACAATCGGCCAGCTCAATATTTTCCGGCGACAGCCGGATTGTATTAAAAATATCCAAAAACCGGCCGATGGAATTGATGGAATTTCTTGCAATCGTATTGATTTCCTGCACCTCATTTTTGGACTCTTCGCTGCCAAAATGGCTGTTGATTTTCATGGTTAGGATTTCAATGGAAAGCAAGGTATTTTTATATGAATGCATCATGCCCCGCAAATCAGCCGCCAGGAAACGGGTGTTTTTTCGGATGGTTGTTTTCCGCATAAAATCAACTTGTTCAAGTATATGGAACCGCCATAATAAAAACAGTGCCGCATTGAAAGCGAGCAGCATTGCAATTGAAAAATATGCAAAGATTTGATTCCCAATCAAAACGGTGTTGCTGTCAAACCGAAGCAGGGTATCCGGCCTGGGCGATAGGATATTGAAAGGGGCCATTGCAATAAAACATAAAAAGAACGTATCCAGTATTAAAAAGCAAATTGCCAGGATAACCGCATGATGTTTTTTTGTTTTTATACAGGTATGGCCCCAGTGGCGGAAAAGCGTCAAAAAAGGCAGCAGAAGATAGGCAATCAAGACGCAGTAGTTCACGGCTGTAATAAGAAAAAGCTGATTTGTGACATGTGCGGCCTCGCGCTCAGTCGCTGCAATATGAAAAGCAAGGTATAGGTTTTTATAATTCTGCGGCGTATTTATAACGAGAAAAAGGGCAATCGGCAACAAAGACAAAAGGGATTTCAACACCGATTGCCAGAAAGATTTTTCGGTTTCTTTAAATAATGTGAGGAACAGCGCAAGCGCAGACATATACAGCGCAATACCGACATTTATCAGGGTAACGATATCGTAGAACGAGATTTTGAAACCACTGAGCCATTGATAGGCATAGTTGTCTATGTTTAAGATGTACGAATAACTGCTTACCTTTGTAATATATAAAAAGGACGAAAAAATAAACACATTGATCCCCAGCAGCATGATAAAGAAAATCCACACTACTTTGTTTTTATGGTTCAGGCCCAATAGGACAAACGAAAAAATACCTGTTACCAATATGATATAAGGCATAAAACCTCCTCTTTTTTACACGTGTGCACGCCCTCTTTCCTGGTTTGGATTATAGCATTAGGCTTGCAGGTTGTCAAGAATACACAAAAATATGTATAAAAAATCATACTATTCTATCATTGTTTTTGGCGTTATACTAAAAACAGGAAAAATTAATTTTATTGCAAGGGGGATAACAGACATGAAAAGACTTTTTGCAACACTCGTATGTGCAGCAATGCTTGCCACATCCCTGATGGGCTGCGGCGGGGATGGGGAGCCCGGCGGTGCAGGCGATGTTACAACCATCACCATCTGGTCAGGCGACACACACAGTAAAGAGACGATGAACCGGGTAATTTCAGAATACAATCAAACCATTGGAAAGGAAAACGGCATCCAGATTGAATATTCTGTCCGTGAGGGCGATTATGGCCAAGTACTAGATATGGCCCTTGCCTCCGACCAAGGGCCGGATTTATTTGGGGAGTCCCGCCCGGTCGTGAACTATGCCGAGCGCGGTTATATCATGCCGATTGAGGATTTGCCGGGCGGCGCGGAATATGTAAAGCAGTATGCAGACCTTTTGGTAGAGGACTTACATACCTATGAAGGCAAGACATACAAAGTGCCGTTTTATGTTACAACGTGCGGCTTAATTTATAACAAGGATATGTTCAAAAAGTACGGCCTTGTAGATGAAAATGGCGAACCGACGCCGCCGACTACATTGGACGAGGTTAGGGAATATGCCAAGATCATGACCAACCCGGATGAGCGGGAATATGGGATTGCCATACCGCTGAAGAGTTCCGCCGTGGTAGGGACGGATATCGCCAACCTTTCGCTTGCATCATCTGGCTATAAACTATTCAACCCTGTGGATGGGAAATATGAATTTGAAGGCGTAAAGCCGGTGCTTGATATGTTCGTGGGCATCAAAGAAGACGGCAGCTATTTCCCCGGCGCAGAGGGGCTGGAGGACGATCCGGCGCGGGCGCAGTTTGCAGAAGGCGGTATTGGGATGAAATTTTCCGCTTCTTATGACGTTGGCGTATTAAATGACCAGTTCCCTGCCAAAATCGACTGGGGCGTTGCCCCGCATCCGGTGGCAGACCCGGCAAACAGATACCGCCAGCGCATGGCGTCAGACGGCTACCTGTGTATTAACAAGGCCAACGCCGAACAAAAGGGCCTGGATAAAATAATGAAGGTCTTTGAATGGTTCCATGGCGAGGATGTTTTGGTGGAACTATATAAGGACTGCAAGTCCATCCCATATGACTGGTCTATGGTAGAAAATATCCAACTAGAAAACCCAAAGACGGGCTGGGTGGAATATTGTGAGCTTACAGAGATTAGCTCGGTTGACAACCGCTCTATCACGCCGGATTTGACAGGCAAAAAAGATTTGGCAACCCTGTTTGCTGAAGATATCTGGACAGGCAACCTTACTGTAGACCAGGCGGTGCAGAAGCTCAACCAGGACTATAACGATGGGCTGCAGAAGACGATAGATGAAAACCAGGATATCAAACTGGAAGATTATATCGAACCAGATTGGGATATCCGTCTGGATACCGGCGCATAACCGCAGAAAACATTTTATGAGAGGATGTAAGCAATGGCACGGACGAAGGGCAAAGCGGTAGCAAAAAAAATGGTTGGGCTATCTTCTGGCAGGAAGCAGGACATCTTTTTCTCCTATGCGATGCTGTCGCCGCTCATTATCGGGTTTCTGGCATTTACCATATACCCGATCATCTGGGCCCTGTGTTTGGCATGGTTTCATTATGACAGTATTCCTTCCCATACCTATTTTTCAGGGCTTGAAAATTTTATAACAGCCTTTACGGTAGATATGGACTATTGGCATGCATTGGGAAATACTTTCTTGTTTGCGGTTTGCAAACTGCCGATTGAAATCCCGCTGGCGCTGTTTCTGGCAGTTTTGCTAAATAGTAACTTAAAGGGGCGCGGATTTTTCCGCGCCGCCTTTTACCTGCCAAATATCATCAGTATGGCGATTATTGGGCTGATTTTTTATAACATGTTTGCATATTTCGGCGTTATCAATTCTATATTGGACGGGCTTTTCCCCGCCATGGAACCGATTGACTGGTTTTCCACCAAACCAACGGCGTTTACAGTGATTGTGGCGGCCTCTATCTGGCAGACCTTTGGCATCAACATGCTGTATTTCCTTGCGGCGCTTCAAAATATCCCGACAGAATGCTATGAAAGCGCCAAGCTTGACGGCGCGGGACGTATGCGGACCTTTTTCAGCATCACCCTGCCGCTCATTGCGCCGACCGCACAGATCATCCTGCTGCTTGCCATAAACGGGACACTGATGACCTCCGACTTGATTTTGGTCTTGACAAACGGCAATCCCGGCGGCAGTACCGAAGTTGTCATGACATACGTCCTAAAGCGGATTGCACCGGGATTTGCAGACTCAGGGGCAAATATCGGGTACGGCTCCGCTCTGGCCGTCATCACATCGGCCATTTTGGCCATGGTGGCATTAATCTATATGAAAGCATCTCACAGAAGCAGTGATATTTATTAAGGTGGTGGAATCAATGCATGTATTAAAAAAATCTGTCAGCTATCTGTTCCTGGCCTTAATTTTTATCATTACGATATTCCCGATATTCTACACCGTGATGGGGTCATTTAAAAGCAATGCAGAAATCCTGACCCAGCCAGGCGCTATCCTGCCAAGGGAAATTACGTTTGATAACTATATCACCATTTGGAACTCTGATAACTTTGACTTGAGCAGAATGTTTTTAAACAGTACATATTACACTGTCGTTGTTGTAGCGGCAAATATTATCACTTCTGCCATGGGCGGATATGTATTTGCAAGAGGTGAGTTCCCGGGTAAAAAACTGGTTTTCGGCATGTTCACGGCACTGATGTTTATCAATTTGGGCAATATCGTCATTGTACCGCTGCTAAACATTGCCAAATTGGTGCATTTGCAAAAAAGCCTGTGGGGTTTGATCCTCATACGTGCGTTATCGGTTCAGATTGTCTATATCTATCTGGTTAAGAGCTATGTAATTGCATTGCCAAAAGAGCTGGATGAAGCGGGAAGGATAGACGGATGCAATTTTGCACAGATTTTTTTCCGGATTATCCTGCCGCTGCTCAAGCCGATTATTGCTACAATTGCAATTTTGGCCTTTCAGGCAACCTGGAACGACTATTTGCTGCCGACTGTGTTCACCTTAAATATACCGGATCAGCGGACGTTGATTGTCGGCGTAGTCGCATTAAAAAGTTCCGGTACGGCTGCTTCGCAGTGGAACCTGATGCTGGCAGGTTCTGCAATTTCAATCCTGCCCGTACTGCTTGTTTACATCTTTGCTAACCGCTACTTTATCGCAGGATTATCCAGCGGTGCAGTTAAAGGATAATAAAACCCTAAACACCGGGGACAGAAACAGGAGGAAGGATTATGAATCTGAAGAAAATATTGGTTTTCTTGCTTGCCGCGGCAATTGCATTGCCAGGTATGCAGATGGGGGTCAGAGGGGAAACGGATGAACCTGCGGCCGCCGCGCCATTAGATGAAACCAGCAATCAATACCGGGCGCAGGCACTGCTGCAGAGCCTGGATATCCTGCCGCAGGACATGGAACTTTCCGGCACGGTAAGCCGGGGTGAATTTGCCGGTTTGGTATTAAACCTGATCCGGGTAGATGCAGGCAGTTTTGACAGTGTGGCGCAGGCAACACGCGCTTTGCAGATTACGGATGGATATGAAGACAATACCTTCCGGCCGGAAAACCCGGTTAGCTTGAGCGAGGCGGTTTGTATGGTCCTGCGCGCTGCCGGCTATCGGCAGGACAGCGCTTTGAAAGGCGGCTACTATCTGGGGTATGACCGTATTGTTAGTGAAACGAAAGTCCTGCCCGGGGTGACGCCGGCAGATAGCAATGCCCTGACGGCGGATGAGGTCTGCCAGCTTTTATATGCGGCATTGGAACTGCCTGTCAGGCGGCAGGTACAAGCCGGCGAAACCTGGATTTATACTTCGGATGAAGATCAGACAATCCTTTCTGAAATCCATGAAGTCTACCGGGTAAACGGCAAGATTACCGCAACCCCGGCCACTGCGATTGCAGGCGGTGAAAAAGCGGCTGCGGGGATTGTCATCGATGGGATCTTATACCGTACACAAGATCCGGCGGTCAAAAAGCTGATTGGCTATACAGTGGACTGCTATTACAGGGAAACGCCTTCTGAAACGGCCGTTTGTGTCCTGAAGGACCAGCGCCTTACCGAACTGGCCATCAGCGGCAAGGATGTCATTTCTTATCGCGATGGGGTCCTATCCTATGCAGATGAAAATGGGAAAACCAAGCGTGTGCGGGTTGACGCTGCGCACGATATGATATACAACGGCGGGTACATTACCAATTATACAGAGGATATTTTCCTTCAGCCTTATTCACAAATCCAACTGGTCTCAGAACCGGGCGATACGGTTTATACCACGGTGCGGATTGACAGGTATTTTAACTATATTGTCCGATCTGCCAGCGTACAGAACAGCCGTCTGGTCATTACGCCGTATTACCAGCTTCCAACCCTGACGCTGGATTTAAACGACAGCAACCTGAGCCTGGTATATGAGGATGCATCCGGCGCCAATATTGCAGACGCCAATGCTTTTGCTTCTGTGTGCCGTCCCGGCGCGGTGCTGAGCGTCTTTGCTGACCAGACGGAGACGGTAAACGGGCGGGAAACCGTTGCAGACAGTGCGGAAAATTGCAGATTGGTATATTCTGATACGACGGTGGAAGGCACGCTGGAGAGCCGTACGGTAGACGGAAGCGATATCGTCGTCATCAGCGGGCAGGACTATCCGCTGGCCGAAGGGGATTTTTTTGAAGAAGGGAACATTAGCCTGGGCGATACGGGCGTTTTTTTACTGGATTGGGCAGGAAGGGTTGCCGGCGCTGCGTATGATGATGAAAGCGTCAGCGCGTATTCATATGCCTTTTTGATTGACGCCAATGCAACCGGCGGGGTACTGTCCCAGACGGTTCTGTTGAAGCTGCTTAACGAAGCCGGCGAAATTGCCGTCCTGCAATGCAAAGACAATTTGCTTTTGAACGGAAATCGATACAACGACGCCAAAGCCATTGTAAACGCCCTGCGGAATTCTGCGGCATACCTGCCGGGGGAAACAGGCTGCCGCCAGGTAATCAAGTATAAGGCCAACAGCAAAGGCGAGATTTCCGAGATGATGACCATCCTGCAAAGCGTCGGACGTCCGGCAGGCGCGCCGGAAGACCAGTTGACAAGGGAAGCGGAACGCGCAAACTATCTAACCAGAAGATCGCAGGAATATGCGCTGGGCACCGATACCTGGGCGCCGGGAGATCCTGCATTGATTTTATATCATAAGCCGGTAATCTATTTCCGCGTACCGGATGTTGACCGCGGTGAAGACGAGGATTACGCCCTGTTTGAACCTGAAGATGAAGAGCACTATGATGTTGACGTATACGACTGTTCCATCATCAACCAGCCGGCTGTCGGCGTTGTGTATACCGACTCGACAGAAAAAGAGCTGCGCGATGCTTATGTCATGGTAGATAAAGTAATTGAAGCGCTGGACGACGAGGGTACTCCTGTCGAAATGCTGTCCGTGCATACCGGCACTGGTTTTATGCGGTATGAAGGCAAAGATCCTGATACCTTTGACGGGCTGGAAAAGGGGGATGTTGTAAACCTGTTCGGCAGCAACGGGATTGTGACCCGTGTGCAAATGATTATGCCCATCGCGGCCCTGACAGACATTTCGGTACCAGCCCCGCCCAATACCGACATTGCCAAAACAGAACTGTCAGAAGTCTATGCAGTAGACGGCAGGCGGATTTTGCTGCAAACCGGGCCGATACAGGATAGTACCGGCCGGCGGGAAAAACAAAGGGCGTTCTATTGGAACGACGACACATCGATTGTACTGGGCGCCATCCTATATGACGCAACCAACCCGGATAAACCGGTTATCCAGAACGCAACGCCGGAGGACATCCGGCCAGCTTATTCCTATGGGGAAGAAAACGCCTCGCTGATGCTGACGTTGGAAAAGTACTCCGACCCGAAATTTGTGGTACTATATAACGGGG
>CALGRC010000221.1 GCA_937959315.1 uncultured Clostridia bacterium
TGTGATTTTGGATTTGTTTGTGTCCATTCCATTATATCACACTTTTTTCTGTCCATAAAATCTGGGAAGGTGGCAATCCTCCGTAAATTGAAGAAGGATTATATTGTTTCAGTGCCAGACAGGGGTATATCCTGTAGAAAATTAAAACTTTCTATGCGGGATAATGCAATTTTAACAGAAATCGCAACTGTAAAAGAAGAGAAAATGACAGGCTGCTTTGAATATCAATGTACATATGAATCCGAACGGCGTATTTTACATGCGTATACTCAAATATTTGGATATCTTGACGAGTATTTTAAAAATTCAAACGTATCTTCTTGGGCAAATGATTTAGATAATTTTATAGAAGTAATTTTAAGCAACATAAACGTCGTCATGATTAAGCCTAAAAATATAGGATATAGTTATGCATTGTACCAAATCGTAAATGACCGAGGGGTACTTTTAACACCTGCAGAACTTCTAAAAGCCCGTACCATGGAATTGTTGCATCATCATGCGATCTTCTTTGATGAATGCGAAAAAGCATGGGATGATATCTTAAATGATCCGGGTAATGAAACAACAAAGTTTCTCACTTGGCATTATGCAGCAATGGTAGATCAGTCAGTTGCAAAAAGCAAACTCCATGAGATGTATGAGAAAAAAATATTCCTGTGTTATGGTAAACACGAAATTACAAATGAAGAACAGAGAGAGCTTTCAAAGCAAATACATATGTTACATCAATCTGTTAAATGGTGCAGAAAATTAAGTAAGGGAATTCTTCCCGTTGATACTGTCCATCCTCAAATTGGCGATATGTTTAAAGCACTTGTTGTAGGCCTAAAAAATGAAATAGCCATACCATTGTATATAAACGCATTGAGAATCGACAACGAAAAAGTAAAGCAGAAATTTATTCCGTTCATAACAGTATTGGTTTCAAGGTTCTTTTTCTCCACAAGAACCATTGCAAATATTCATAATAGTACAATTTCTGCTGTATATAACGCGCTGTCATCTTTCGCTAAGGAACCGTTTATTAATTACGAAAAAATGATGGAAGTATGTCAAGAAAAACAAATAGATAAATCTGTGAGTAATACGTTTTCGAGCAAGATGGATGATAGTATTTATTCTAAAACAGCCACCACAGTTAGCAAATATTTGCTGTACCTAATGGAACTTTTTCAAGGATGTTCAGATGTTACATATAACCATATTCTTGAACGAGATGAATCTATGACAATTCTTTTTGAAAAGGTTACTACAGAACATATTGCCGCACGTTCAGGAATGGATGGGAATATATTAACCGAAAACCAAAGAGATTGTTTGGGGAATTTAACCCTTCTTGGAGGTAATAAAAATAACAATTTGGATAGCAAGCCTTTTTCGTACAAAAAAGACATTTATAGAGAATCCCCTTTTGCAATGACGCGAGATATTGCAAAAAACAACACTTGGGGAAAAGAGGATTTTGAAAAAAGGCAACTTGAAATGAAGAAAAATGCAATTAAAATATTTATTATTTAAAAATGCTTTTGCCTGTTATTTGCGATATTGTTTGTGCCACCAGGTAAGGGGTAGCAGATATAATCAGGGCTTGCATAAAAAATCGTTATTCAAGGCACTATTATGATTGATTTTGTATGGCAAATCCACCTGTTAAGGATTTCGCATAAAACAAAAATCCGAACCCATCACCAACCGGTATGAGGTTCGGATTTTCATGCTTTGGTGCGGCTGAAGGGACTTGAACCCCCACGTCTTAGGACACCAGAACCTAAATCTGGAGCGTCTGCCAATTCCGCCACAGCCGCATAGGTTTATGGCTACAAACCAAAACCTATCATACCATATTTCCATGCAAACTGTCAATATGTAATTGCATTTACCGGTTAGCCCAAGTTGCATTCTTTTAAAATCTCTTTTAAATTTAACAGTCCCCTCGCAACGGCGGGTATACAATTTTCAGAGCCCTCATATTCCAGCGACAAATATCCCCGGTAACCAGCGCGGTGCAAAATAGATAGGCATTGCCCTACCGGGATGTTTCCTTCTCCGATGACACAGCCGCAAAAGTAATTCCCGCCCCGAGTCATAGAACAACCGTTACCAATCGGCGTACTGCAGACGAGCATATCTTTGACATGTACATGGATAGCATAAGGGGCCACGCGCGATACGGCGGTTCTCGGATTTTCATCTACGCAAACAAAATTACCAATATCTACGAGTAAGCCGTAGTTAACGTGATTGACGGCACAAAACAGCCGCTCTACCCGGTCGCTGTCCTGGGCAATGTACCCGTGGTTTTCCGTACAGGTTTTTATACCCAGCCCCTGGGCATATGCAGCCACTTCCCTTGCCCCTTTTGCAATGCGCGGCAGCATAAGGTCAAAACTGCGGGAGTTCCCGGCATTGCCCAAGGCATAGCACACATCATGGCGCAAAATCTTCGCGCCCAAAATTGCCGCAACCTCTACCTGCCCTTTGAGCCGTGCGATTTCAGCAGCCTGCTGCTCATCTGTTTCCTGGAACAGGCATGCACCGATTGCATAGGCGTTGATATCTATATGCAGCCTGTCCGCCTCTGCGCGGATTTTAGCAGCATATGCTTTTTGCTTTTCCAAATCGGGCGCACCGCTGATATCGGTAAACTCCACTGCGTCAAACCCCAGTTCTTTTGCTTTTGCCACACAGTCGAGCTGGCTCAGTTCCCCAGCTGCAATTGCCTGGGAAAATGTATATGTGCTTACAGAAAA
>CALGRC010000222.1 GCA_937959315.1 uncultured Clostridia bacterium
CGCTGGGCAATCCATTCCGGGCAATCAATATGCCCGCCACGGAACATGTTTCCTACAATAAAGATTTGCTGTACCTGGCCAGATGCCGGGACTGCGCAATACAATTTCAAGTCCGTTTGGAACCCCAAAAAATCATTGTTTTCTATGGTTGCGGTTTCACCTCCGGCAAGGGTAATCTGCAATGCATTCGACCCTTCCGGAAGTTCTGTCTGTGTCCGGATCAAGTTGTTACAAACGGTGGCCCTGCCGCCCGGCTGTGTCAATTGCAACGCCAATGCACACACCGCGGCGCTTGCATAATTTTCGTTCAGCAGCTGATTGCCGCTAACAACGGTTTCTGTAGCGCCCGCCTCTATTTCAACAGCCACGTTGTTCCAAATGTTTCCTTGTAACAATAGATTGCGCACCTGAAAAAACTCCAGCTTTCCCAGCCCGCTGCCAGCAGATACCCCATCCGCGCCGATTTCATGCGCAATTTGATTCCCAATTACAGAAACATCTTCGCCGCTTGCCCGCAGCAGCAACCCGCCGTCAACATCCGTATAAATCCCGTTGGCCTGTATCTGCGCGATCTGACAGCTATCCAGCCATATGGCACAGTCGGTTGCACAAGCCAGCTCATTTCCAAAAATCTGTATGTCCCTTCCGTCCTGTACCCATATTGCACGGTCTGCTTTTTGAATCACGCATTTGCTTACACGTATCTTCCCGGCATTACGAAACGTCATGCCGCAATTGTTAAATATCGTTTGAGAAACTGCAAATTCCTCACAATTTTCTGCCGATATCCCCACTGCATAATCAGCAAAATGGCAATTGACAAACTGTACACAATCGGAATTTCTAAATTCACAAGCTGCAGCCATACTCAAACCGGCCATATGACAGCCGTCCAACGTCCAGTGTGTGCTGTCGGTTGCTGATAACAGCGTTCCTCCGGTACCCGTCATATCCCGAAGCTTTACGTCATCAGATTGCCGCGCTTCCAGTATGATCAGCTGGTGGTTATCACACTGCATCCTGAGGCCGGAAATTTCTATCCCATTTACCATATCTGCTGCAAATACCGCAGTTTGGCCTGTCATCTGCGGTTGGATTACCACACTGGTCTCCGCGTACAATTTTACGTTATCCGCAAGCCAAATGGTATCCCGCACAATATAAGTACCATTCGGGAAATAAACCATCCCGCCGCCAGCGGCGGCAGCAGCGTCTATAGCCGCCTGAATCCCCGCCGTGTCATTGGATATTCCATTGCCATACGCACGATACTGCCTTACATTGTAACTGCCTTCCGGCGCAGCCAAAACACTTGGGGCAAAATACATTCCCAGCCACACGGCCAGCAAAATGGCACTACAGCCCAATATTATTCGCACTTTCCAAAGTTTTTCCATACGCCTGGCGAACCGCCTTCCACGCAAATCGCGCCTAGATACCCTATCTCATCTGGTGAAGCATAATAAAAAACCTGGCCTGTTTTATAATTGCCTTCTGTCGGGATGCCATCTATAAACTTGGAACCATCCGCCATATAATTATCCGAAAAATATGGTTCTACATTCTGCGTTAAAACTTTACCGGCACTTAGAACATTATCTTCCAAATTAAAAATATGTTCAAACCGCGGTTTAGACGCTTCATTGACAAACCGTATATCATTATCATATCCGCGGATAATATTTCCCTGTACCAGGTTAAATGACTGCGAACCGTTATCCGAC
Organism: uncultured Clostridia bacterium; assembly: GCA_937959315.1. Taxonomy (GTDB): domain Bacteria; phylum Bacillota; class Clostridia; order UMGS1810; family UMGS1810; genus CALGRC01. The sequence continues at coordinate 1,725 of CALGRC010000222.1, forward strand.
TGTGTAATGCCAACCGCAATGCTTCCTTCACGCTGCGGCGCATAATTGGATACAATGTTATCCTGGATGATAACTTCGCCTCCATTATGGTGAGACGCCGCATAAATTGGCAAAACAAACTCATCCGGCGCACGGTCGTAAATAGACGGCTTTAACTCCCTAGTCTGGATAAAGTGGTTGCCCGTCACCTGTGTAAACCGGCTATTGTGCGCCGACTGCCGCAGCAATACATTTACAAACAGGTTGTTGGTGTACACAATCTTTTCGGTACAGTCGCCTGCGTCCGCACCCGCCAACCCATAGGTATCCCCATTGTGGATAAAGGTATTTCCCGTCACCAGTACATCCTCATTCAGCGTACTCTGGGTGCTGTTGAAAATCTTGAAAGTGTACTGCACATCCCCTTCCGAATACACCGTATTGCCCGAAAAAATAGTCCCTTTACACAGGAAGAATACCACAATGCCGCCGTTGGTGCAATCGTACACCACATTGTTGCTGACGGTGGAATAAAACGTCCCCTCCAGGTCAATCCCAACATCATAGCAGTCTGTCACAATATTATTGGTGATGGTCATATTCTCGCCCATAGCACCCCAGATACCACCCCCACCGCAGCCGGTGACGATGTTATTGGAAATAACTACATTTTTGCACCGCCGGTCATTCTCCGGGCTTCCCAGCCCGGCTGGATTGGCGTCCCCGCCCCACCACTGGATGCCATGACTGACATTTTCAATCCGGTTCCCAGTTACAATGGAATCCCGGATATAAGAAATGACAATCCCCTGCCCCTGACAATACTGCAAAGGTTCAGCAGAAACCAGCCCCTCTACAACATTATCGCGGATGACAGTGTCGTATCCGTATGCGCCGTCATATCCAATGACATGTGCCACCGTACAGCGGATAGCACGGTTATTCTGAATCCGAATCCGCCGGGAAGACACCGCCTCTACCGCACGGTGTGTCACCATGCCAGTTTCAGATACAAACATCATCTTTTCTACTGTCACAT
>CALGRC010000223.1 GCA_937959315.1 uncultured Clostridia bacterium
TATGGAGCAGCTTTGCATTCCGTTGTTTGGCCCGTTTAATACTCCGGTCATAGAGCCAAGGTATCAGAAGGGAGCGCAGCAGAATAGCAGCCAAAAAAATAGCGGCGGCCATTGCAGCCTGAATGAGATATCCGGTATGGGAGGTTAAAATTTGGTACACCATGGCATTCACCTCAATGGAAATGGATATGAGTATTATAGCAGAAACTGTTTTGTTTTGTCAAAGGATGGATAGGGCGAAAGCAGCTTTTGATAAAGTGCCCGGCCCAGCGTGGCCGGTATTTTTATACCGTATAATTGTAAAAATTATGAATATATGGAAATATTAACGAATCAAAAGCCAAATAAAACACATCCCTTATTGGACATACTGTAATATAAATAGATTTGAAACATATGCAGGAAAAAGCTGCATATACTTTTTAGGTGCGGGAAAATGAAGAAACTTATGATTATAAACATAGAGGGTGATGGGATGGGAAATAAACCAGTCGGTCAATTACAAAAGAAAAAGCCGGCAGGAAGGAAGGCGGTATCTAAAAAAATGGCTGTGCCGTCGGAAGCAGAATTATTTTTTCGGGGGGATTTACAAACTGCTTACCGTTATTTTGGCTGCCATCCGGACAAGCAGGGCGGGCAGGATGGATATCGATTCCGCGTATGGGCGCCGCATGCAAAATCTGTTAGGCTGGTGGGCGATTTCAATGGATGGGATACACAGGTGCCAGTAATGGTCCGGGAAAACGGCGGGATTTTTTCGCAATTTTCTACAGAGGTATCGGTGTATGATAATTACAAATATTATATTGAACGGCCGGACGGCAGCGGCGTATTCAAAAGCGATCCCTATGGATTTCATATGGAAACCCGGCCTGGGACGGCCAGTAAGGTATATGATATCAGCGGTTATGCATGGGGGGATGGGGTGTATATGCGCAGCCGCGGTGCCAAAAAATTTTTGAACCGCCCCGTCAATATTTACGAGGTACATTTGGGTTCATGGCGGCATACGCCGGATGGGACGGTGTTCAACTATGCTGCGCTGGCGGACGAATTGATCGGTTATGTCAAAGATATGGGGTATACCCATATTGAGCTCATGCCCATATCGGAATACCCGTACGATCCATCGTGGGGGTATCAGGTGACGGGATATTTTGCGCCCACTTCGCGTTATGGGACGCCGCACGATTTCATGGCTTTTGTGGATAAATGCCATCAGGCGGGCATCGGCGTGATTTTAGACTGGGTGGCGGCGCATTTTCCAAAGGATGAAACGGGGCTGTATGAATTTGACGGCGGGTTTTGCTATGAATCTGCCGATCCGCTGATGAACGAACACCCGGATTGGAATACACGGATTTTTGACTATGGCCGGCCGGAAGTGCAGTCTTTTTTGATATCCAACGCCCTCTATTGGATTGAGGAATATCATATTGATGGCCTGCGGGTGGATGCGGTGGCGTCTATGTTGTATTTGGATTATGGAAAACGGGGCGGGGAGTGGCGCGCCAATAAGGATGGCGGGAACTACAATTTGGATGCTATTGCCTTTTTGCAAAAGCTCAACAAAACCGTGCTGGAGCGTAATAAATCGGTGTTGATGATTGCAGAGGAATCCACGGCATTCCCTATGGTAACAAAGCCTGGTTATGACGGCGGGCTGGGCTTTCATTTCAAGTGGAATATGGGTTGGATGAACGATATGCTGGATTATATGTCCATCGATCCATTGGGACGTAAGCACAACCACAATAAAATCACCTTTTCGCTGACCTATGCGTTTTCAGAAAATTATATCCTGCCGCTGTCGCATGACGAGGTGGTACACGGGAAAAAATCACTGATTGAAAAAATGCCGGGAAGCTATGATGAAAAATTTTCCAACCTGCGGGCATTTTATGGTTATATGATGGGGCATCCGGGCAAAAAACTTTTGTTTATGGGCAATGAATTTGCACAGTTTATCGAGTGGGATTATGCCAAAGAGCTGGACTGGATGCTGCTGGGTTATGACCGGCACCGGCAAATGCAGCAGTATGTGAAGGACTTGAATTTTTTTTATTTGGAGCACGCGCAGCTATGGCAAAACGACGCCGATTGGACGGGCTTCCAGTGGATTTCCCATGATGACGCCGACCAGAGTATCATAGCGTTCCGGCGGGTGGATAAAAAGGGCAGGGAACTGATTTGTGTGTGTAATTTCTGCCCGGTGCGGCGGGACGGCTACCGGATTGGCGTACCGGCGGCGGGCGTGTACCGCCCCGTATTCAACAGCGATGATATCCGGTATGGCGGTATTGGCGTGCCGCTTGCAGACTGCAAAAGCGAACCGGAACCTATGCATGGGCAGCAGCAGAGCCTGTCACTGACCATTCCGCCGCTGTCTGCGGTATATTATCAAAAAATAAAAGGGAGGCCGGCGGGGAAAAATGAAACTGCGCCGGACAGCCAATAGCAGGGAGGTACAATCATGTTACAGCGCCGGAAAGAGTGTGTGGCGATGCTGCTGGCCGGCGGCCAGGGCAGCCGTTTGAAGGTATTGACGGAAAAAACGGCCAAACCGGCTGTGCCGTTTGGCGGGAAATACCGGATTATTGATTTCACATTGTCCAATTGCGTCAATTCAGGCATTGATACCGTTGGCATTTTAACCCAATACCAGCCGCTGGAGCTCAACGCTTATATTGGAAATGGACAGCCGTGGGGGCTCAACCACAATTTTGGCGGGGCCCATGTGCTGCCGCCCTATGCCAAAAGTGAAAAATCCGAATGGTACAAGGGGACGGCCAATGCTATTTACCAAAATATGCATTTTATTGAACAATATAGCCCGGAATATGTACTGGTGCTGTCGGGCGACCATATTTATAAAATGGATTATTCCAAAATGCTGGAATATCACAAGGAAACGGGCGCCGACTGTACCATTGCCGTGCGGGATGTGCCGTTGGAAGAGGCGCCGCGGTTTGGGATTATGAATACCCATGGCGACGGCAGTATTTATGAATTTGAGGAAAAGCCCAAAAAACCGAAGAGCACAAAAGCATCCATGGGTATCTATATTTTTGGATGGAAGGTATTAAAGGACTATTTGACAAAAGATGAACAAGACGATTCCTCTGCCAATGATTTTGGAAAAAATATCATCCCAAGTTTGCTTTCGGACGGCATGAAACTACAGGCATATTCGTTTGACGGATACTGGAAAGATGTAGGGACGATTGAGAGCTTATGGCAGGCCAATATGGATTTGATTGACCCGGAGGTACCGTTTCATTTGAAAGACACTGATTTTAAAATTTATGCACGCAACTATGCAAACCCAGGCAGTTTTATAGCGCCGTCCGCCCAGGTGCAAAATTCCATAGTAGCTGAAGGGTGCAGTATTTACGGAACGGTGATCCATTCTGTCTTGTCCATTGGCTGCACTGTTGCCGCCGGCGCGGTGGTGCGCGACAGCGTGGTGATGCCCAATACTGTGGTTGGGGAAAACGCAGATGTATCATATGCGATTGTGGGGGAAAACACCCGGATTGGGAAAAAAGCGAAAATTGGAAAGGCGGACGGGGATAAAATTGCCGTTGTCGGCAACCGGCGGCGTATCAAGGAGGATGCGGTGGTTGGATAACAGCGGCCCAGCGGAAAGGATGAAGTAAAATGAAAATGGTAGGCATCATATTTTCCAACATTTACGACACCACCATGGGGGAACTGACCAAACACCGTACGGTTGCTTCCTTGCCGTTTGGTGGCCGTTACCGGCAGATTGATTTTGTGCTGTCCAATATGGTCAATTCTGGCATTTCGTCGGTGGGGGTGATTACCAAATATAATTACCAATCGCTGATGGATCATCTGGGCTCGTATAGTGAATGGGATTTAAACCGCAAAAACGGCGGTTTGTATATTATCCCGCCGTTTTCTACCGGGCACCTGAGCATTTACCGCGGGAAAATAGAAGCACTCTATGGCGCGCTGACCTTTTTGCGCAAGGTAAAAGCCCCGTATGTGGTGCTGAGTGATTCCACGGTGCTTTGCAACATTGACTATGAAAAGGTATTGGAAGATCACCTTCGTACAGGCGTGGATATTACGGTGGTATGCAACCAGGAAGCACCGGTGTTTGAAGGGGAAAAACGGGATTTGGTTTTAAAAACCGGCGATAGCGGAACGGTGGTGGATGTACTGGCTTCCACTACCTTTGGCAAAAATGAATTTGGGTCGATGGGTATGTACCTGATGGGGCGTGAGGAACTGATTCAAGTGGTGGAAAACTGTGTATCACATGGGTTTTACCATTTTGAACGGGATTATATCCAGCGGGAGTTTAACCGGCAGAATATCAATATTGGGGTATATGATTTTAAACAAACGGTGCTGCGCAACGAAAATGTGCTTTGCTATTTCCGCAACAATTTGCGGCTGATGGATGAAAAGGTACGCAGTGATATATTTGCGCCGGATAATCCCATTTATACCAAAGTACGCGATGAAGTACCGGCTTATTATGGCCCGGGTTCTAAAGTGCGCGGCTGCCTGGTGGCAGATGGATGCACCATTTACGGCGATGTGGAACATACGGTTATTTTCCGCGATGTGACCATTGAAGCCGGCTGCCGGGTCCGCAATTCCATTATTATGCAAGGGACGCATATTGGGCGCGGGTCTGACTTGAACTATGTCATTTTAGACAAGGAAGTGCAGGTGCGGGACGGCGCTATTTTGACCGGTGCACCGGTGTCGCCGGTTATTGTCAACAAAGCACAGCAGGTTTGACTAGGCAGACAGCACCAGAAAGGACGGACGGTATTTGAATATACTATTTGCAGCAAGCGAAGCGGCGCCCTATGTGAAAACAGGCGGTTTGGGAGACGTGATGCAGGCTCTTCCGCGGGAGCTTGCAGATGGAAAAGGACAGCAGGTGGCGGTGGTGCTGCCCCTCTACCGGCGGATCAAAACCAATCCACAGTGGCGGCTAGAGTTTGTCACCAGCTTTGGTATGTATTTATCCTGGCGGGAACTGCACGTTGGCGTATTCCGGGCGCAATACCATCATGTGACCTATTATTTTATCGATAACGACTACTATTTTGGCGGACGGGACAGCGTATATGGCGACTATGACGATGGCGAGCGGTTTGCCTATTTTTCCAAGGCGGTTTTGGAAATGCTGCGCCGGATTGGATATTTTCCCGATATCC
>CALGRC010000224.1 GCA_937959315.1 uncultured Clostridia bacterium
CCTTCAAAGCGGCGGCACTGCAAAAGATTGACCAATCCCTTACCGGCGCTGAAAAAGGGCTGGTCAAAGCCCTGCTGCTGGGCGTAAAAAGCGACTTGCCCGATGAAACAGAAGAAGATTTCCGGCGCGCGGGGCTATCGCATGTGTTGGCCATTTCCGGGCTGCACTTAAATATCCTGCTGCTATATTTTAGCGTACTCATCGCCCTCATCCCGCGGCGTCCCCGCCGGATTGCAGGGCCGCTGCTCAATATTTTAGCCGCGCTGTTCATCCTATTCCTCACCGGCGGTTCCGCCTCTGTTTCCCGCGCGGCCATCATGCTCATTATGGCAAATTTGGCAAACCTCTTTTTCCGTGAAAACGACCAGCTCCAGTCATTGCTGCTCGCTGCTATCATCCTGCTGGTTATCAACCCTGCTTCAGCTTACAGCATTAGCTTTTTGCTATCCTTTTTGGCTACGCTTGGCATTGTGTTGTTTGCCGGACGTTTTTCGCGGTTTATCAAACGGTTTATCCCGTCAAATTATGTAGCTGACTCGGTAGCGATTACGCTTTGCGCACAAATTTTCACCCTGCCGGTAATTGCCTATGTATTCAATGAGGTTTCAACCATCACCATCCTTTCCAATCTGGTTGTCATCCCATTCCTTCCACTGCTCACCATTGCAGCCATCCTGTTTCTGGCAGCCGCTTTCTTACTGCCGTTTGCAGCGGACTTTGTTGCAGGGTTTGTATTTTTAACCGCACGCGCTGTATTGTTTATCGTCCACTGCTTGGCGAAAATCCCTTTTTCGTCAGTCATGGTCAGCGGAAAACAGTTTGTCATCTTCCTTCTGGCCGCTGTATTTATCGGGTTTTGTATCTATGTATGCATCAAATCCAAACAACGCAAAGACCGCGTTGTATCCTGCTGTGCCATCGCCGCCGCTGTCTTTTGTATCCTGTTGTTTCGCGGCGCCGGCAACACAACGCTCGAAGTAACGTTCCTCAATGTCGGACAGGGGGATGCCGCCCTTATCCGTACGCCGCAGGGCCAGACCATCCTCATTGATGGCGGCGGTACCAGCAGCCCCACCTCAGATACAGGGAAAAATATCATCCAGCCCTATCTGCTGCGGCGCGGCATCACGCATTTGGACTGTGCTGTGGTTTCCCACTTTCACGATGACCATACCGAAGGGATTATTTCTATGCTTGACACCTTCCCCATTGGATCGCTCGTTGTGCCGGCTTGTCAAACTGAGGACAGCAGCATCAAGCAGGCAGTTTTGTCCACTGCTGTCAAGCAGCACGTCCCTATCTATTATTTTTCGGCAGGAAGCCAAATACGCCTGGATAACGGCATTACTCTGGACACCTATTCCCCGCAGAAAGGCCAGTCTTACGATACAAACAATTCTTCGCTGGTTTTGCGGCTGTCCTATGGGGAAAGTGATTTTTTGTTTACCGGCGATATTGAAAAACAAACCGAAGCACAGCTAGCCAACACCCTGCCGCAAACCGACGTGTTAAAAACGCCGCATCACGGTTCAGATACTTCCAGTTCTGCTCCGCTTTTGGACGCTGCACAGCCGGATATTGCCGTCATCAGCGTTGGCAAAGATAACAAATATGGCCATCCAAGCCCCGAAACCTTACAAGCATTTGAACAGCGCGGTATTTCCTACTACCGCACCGATCAATCAGGTACTATCACACTCAAAGCGCAGGCAGACGGGAAAATTACTGTAACGGCCAGAAAGGGGGACACATTTTGAAATCAGTTCAAAAACAGCTTGCGGAAGGGAATTTTTCCGGCGTATATCTTCTTTATGGTGAAGAGGATTATTTGAAGGATTATTACTGCCATGCCATTATAAAGCATACCGTTGACCCCGCATTTCAAGATTTTAACCTGCTTTCCTGCGGGCCAAAATGTGACAATGCAGCCATCGGCGCCTTTTTAGATGCCATCCCGGTTCTGGCAGAGCAAAAAACGCTGGTTATTAGAAACAGCGGCTTGTTTCAAAAACCCAGCGCCGAAGATAAAGCGTTTTGGATAACTGTATTGCAAGATTTACCGGCATATGCAGTGGTAGTATTTGTAGAACAGAACGCCGACAAGCGCAGTACGCTTTACAAGACAATCAGCAGCACCTATACCGCAGAAGAATTCAAAAAACAAAAAAAATATGATCTGCTCAATTGGGCCAACCGTATATTGGCTTCCCGCGGCAAGACGATGGCACGGGAAGATTTAGAATTGCTTATTGAAAATACTGGCAGCAGCATGCTCCAACTCAAAAATGAATTGGATAAATTATGCAGCTACAGCGGCGATACTCCTGCTATCACCCACAGCGCAGTAGAACATGTCTCTTACCGCAATACAGAAAACCGGATTTTTCAAATGATTGACCATATCTCAGCCGGCCGCGGCGCACAAGCTATCGCTGAATTGAACAGCCTGAAAACCCTGAAAGAACAACCAATGGGGATTATCACGCTCCTGGCACGGCAGTATACCATTTTACGAAAAATCAAGCTGCTTTATCCAGGCATGCCAACCGGCAGCATTGCCAAGCAATGCGGTATCCCAGAATTTTCAGTCAAAAAATATCTGCCAATGTCCGCTGCTTTGTCCGGCAGTACACTCAGCGCATCCATCTGTCTGTGCCAACAAGCCGACCACGCTGTAAAATCAGGCACAAGGGATGGCTGGTTGGCCATTGACATATTGGTCGGTCAATTATTAGAATTTTCTTCTGTGAACATCCGCAATCAAAATGAATAGATTTTTATATTTTTCCGTGAATTTTTTTATATTCCTATTGACATCAACAATAAAACATGCTAAAATATGTTTTGTTATAAGAAATGCGGATATGGCGGAATTGGCAGACGCGCATGGTTCAGGTCCATGTGAGAGCAATCTCATGGAGGTTCAAGTCCTCTTATCCGCATGGAAAACCCTCTTGAATTTAATTTCAAGAGGGTTTTTGATTGCCTTCACGGAATATCCACCCGCCACTGCGACCGATGCCAGTGGTTACCATCATATTCCCGAAATCCAATGCTAAATTTTAACAGTTCTGTCCGGCGCAGCAATTTCAGCACCAGTCTATTTTTCCCTTTTTTCAAATCCATCCATGTAAAATTATTATACGGTGTCCAATACCGTATCTCATCTCGCTCCAAAATAAGCTGGCCGTTATTCCACAGCCGGAATCCGTCATTGTTGCCGACGACCACCCAAACCCTGCCGGCTTCTGCAACTTCAATTTCCGTCTGCAGATACACACACATCTGCCCTTCCATTGTAATATACGTTTCAACTGGGATCAAATCCTCATATGCCAGTATAGTACAACATGCATCTGCCTTGGCAAAGTCCAGCGTATATTCATCCGCATATATCGTGTCCAGCGATACCGCATTGTTGACCATACACTCCAGTGTAGGCAATACACATCCCTCCCCATGCGGGCTTGGATATCGAGGATCATCCTCCTTTTCCAGCGGCATAAAAAAGGGGCCAAACGCTTCCCATACCATCGGTTTGAGTTTTTTGATTTCCCGCTCCAGGCCTTCCGGCGTGACAGATTCTAACGGGAACCCTGCAAACCCAGTCGGTTTACAGACGGATGCCAACCCCTTTGGTGCCTGTGTAATTTCTACCGCGTCGTTTGGCGCCAGCAGTGCAATATTACAGGTGTCCCGCGCCAAATCATCAATCCGGTTGGTCGGGCGCTGTACGTCAATCCCAATTACAAAATAGTTCTGGATCAAACTGCAAATCTCTTCCCCCAGCCCCGCATAGCCCTGTATCACTCCAACAATGGCCGCCGCAGTCGCGCAGGTACAGTCTGCATCATACCCGCATTTTAATGCGATGTTAATCGTCTTGCGTATATCCCCGCCGCCGTACAGCAGCGCAATGGCCACCATACCCAAATTCTGCGTTACATTGGAAAAATCCGGATGCCCAAACCGCCGCAGCATTGCCTTACGGGTATGTACCCAATCTGCACCGGCACGGTACTGCCCCATCACCAGCCGGATACAATCTGCCAGCTTGCAATCTGCCGGGATAAACGACAGCCCCTGTGTCAGCAACACACCGATATCCGATTCAAAAAACGCCATACTTTCTACTGCCGCTAAAAACTGTTCGGCATACACAGAATTGCCCGCATGGTCCAGCGTTGCGTCCATATATGCATACTGTACCGCCAATTCAGGGTTTCCGGCGCTGATAAACCCCCAGATCTCCGAACGGATAGGGCACCCCATCCCCTCTTTGAAAAAAGAATTGTTTATCACCCCTGTATAAGGCGGCCGGATACCCCGGCGGTAATTTTTCATGAAATACCCGTATTCCGAAAACGGATACCAGCATTTTTCGTTCCAAGCATCCGCCAAGTTGCAGGAATTGAGATACACCCCTTTGGTTTCCAATACTTCCAGCCACAGCAGTTGGATATCCAAATCATCATTGGGCAGATCCGGATTGTAAATATCAGTAAAATCCTCTACATCAATCAGCGCTTTCACGCCTTCTACCGGTGCGCCGGCTGCGCCCCCTAAACATTTGGCATACCATCCCCCGTGGATTTTATCCAGCAGCCGCGTATAAGAAATTGTCTGCACTATATCCTACCCCCGTTTTCCTGTCATTTGTTCCCGGTACCGCCGCGGCGTCATACCGGCCTTTTGTTTAAATACCCGGTTAAAATATGTCACGTTGTGAAACCCCACCTGCATAGAGACATCCAAAATATTCCAATTAGTTTCTGCCAGCAGCCGTTTTGCCGCGTTGATACGGATCTCGTTCAAAAAACTGGAAAAGCTCTCGCCGGTCGCCTGTCGGAACATCCGCCGCAGATAGCCCTCGTTGAAAAAATAACCCCTTGCCACCTTGGAAAACGACAAATCCGCGTCATAATTGGTTTCTATATACTGTTTCATGGTCAAAACAGCGTTGGAACCGCTACTTTGAAATGTATCCAATCCGCATCACCCCATTTTTTACAAAAAGTTTTATTTGTATAAGATTTTTTAAAAAAACTATGCTATACTTTCCCATAAGGAGGGAAAAACCATGAATACATCCTATGATATTATAATCGCCGGCGGCGGTCTAAGCGGGTTTGCCGCAGCCGTTGCAGCCGCCCGTGAAGGCGCAAAGGTATTGATTGTCGAACGGTTCGGTTTTCTGGGCGGCGCCATCGGTACTTCGCTGATCAACCCGTTTATGCCATATGTCACAAAAGTCAATGGCGAGCGGATTTTTATCAACGGCGGGATTTTTAAAACCTTAATTGAACAGCTTGACGAAATGGGGTCGCTACACGAAAACCGTGATACCTTCAATGAAGAAACGCTCAAGCTCCTGCTGGACCGCATGGCAAAAGCGCATGGCGTTGACGTGCTGTTCCACTCGTATCTCATTGACGCTGTTACCGACGGCAGCATGGTCAAACGCATCACCGTTGCCAACAAATCCGGGAAAATGGAATTTTCTGCGAAATTTTTCATCGACGCCACCGGCGACGCCGACCTGTCGGTACTGGCAGGCTGCAACTATCAATTGGGCCGGGAACCGGATCACCTGTGCCAGCCCATGACGCTCTGTTTCCGCCTGGGCAATGTCGATTTGGACGCTTACCGTGCGGTAAAACCCCAAATCAATCAGCTTTACCAGCAATTCCAAAAAGCTGGGAAAATCAAAAACCCCCGTGAAGACGTCCTCATCTTCAGCAATATGTGCGACGGCGTACTGCACTTTAATTCCACACGTATTATCAAGCGCAACCCCGTAGATGCTTGGGATGTCTCTGCCGCCGAGATGGAAGCGCGCGAACAAATCTTTGAACTGTACAATTTTATGAAGCAAAACATCCGCGGTTTCGAAAACAGTGTCCTGCTCATGTCCGCACCGCAAATCGGCGCACGGGAAAGCCGCATGATTGAAGGCGAATATAAAATTACCAGCGAGGATATCACCTCCTGCCGGAAATTCCCCGATTCCATTGCACGGGGCAACTATGGCATCGACGTCCACAGCCCGGACGGGACCGGCACCCACATTGTCTATATCCCAGCCGGTGAATATTATACCATTCCCTACCGCGCACTGATCCCCAAGGGCAAAGACAACCTGCTGACTGTTGGCCGCTGTATTTCTTCCGACCACGAAGCGCAGTCTGCCTACCGGGTCATGCCTATCTGCTGCTGCATGGGCGAGGGCGCCGGGACTGCGGCAGCTTACGCTGTTGCAAACCATACCACTGCCAAAGGGGTGGACATCGACGCCGTCCGCGCCGCCCTTATCGCACACGGCGCGCTCATTTGACGCCGGCATTTATCAGGAGGGGTATTGCCAAAAAGGCAATACCCCTTTTTCATTCTTTATTCAAAATTGTAAACCACCATAGTCACCGGCCAAGCGGTTTTATCCGACACCACTACTAGGCTGCAACCTTCCCCCGCCTGCGTATATGGTATAATATCCTTCGCCGTCGCTGTTGCCACCGTCTCGGTCACCGTATCATATACAAATGCCGTATAATAGGAAATATTTCTGGATTCCAGTATCTGCTCTGCCGTATCCGACGTAATTGGTTCGGTAGCAATGGATATCCAATCCCCCATCTTTTCATACGCCTGCCCGACAAATATCCGGTTATCCGTGGCAAATCCATAATCGGGGTAAAGCGCCTGCCGCTCGGACAAATCATAAATAACTTGGATGCTGGTCACCTCGCCCTGCGCATTTTTACTATACGAAATAATATCGCCTTTTGCAATGTTTTCCTTTCCAGTGCAGTCGTCCGACAGATATTCCGTCGCCTCCCCCTGCTTATTATGCACAACTATCTTATCGGTAGGCATCTCGTTATACAGCACAGACGTAATACTTTCAATAATCGAAAAATCTGTCACATCCGACGACAGCGCCGAGGCATCCTCAATGACAACCGCACTGGCGTCAAATTTATTATCTTCAATGTAAATATCCGCATTATACTTGTCCCCGTCTTTAAGGGAAAAGCTGGACGCATAGGCATCCAAATCAGACGGGTCGCTGGGTACGCTGAAGCAAATGGTGTTATTGGAAATGTTATACAGGTTGTTAAACGTCTTCAACCCCAGCCGCCAGGTTAACTGCTCATCCTCTTTGGCATGCACTTTTTTTAGGGTGTTGTTGGCCTCGTCTTCCGTCCGGGTACCAGTATCAAGGTAGATCAGCTTTCCTTCTTCGTCCAACTCATATTTGACCACCTGGCGCTTGATTTCCCCGTTTTCTAATAATGCGTCGTACCGCGCATCTTCTTTGACGCGCGTCCCATCAATCTCTACCGTATCGGCAGCGTATGGATAAATAAAGGTATCGTTTAACGTAAATATCTGATACACCACATTCTGGTCAATCGACCCTTCCAGTTTTGCCGCCACCAGCACGCCGTACTGCTTGTTCAACTGTTGCAAGGTATCGGGCCGGAACCCGCAGATTTCCCCGTTGAAATTTAAATAGAAATTCCCTGTGATGCCAATATCAATGGGTATCACTTTCTCGCTACTTTGGTAGCAGGGCGAAATGGGATATTCGGTACCCTCGATTACCACCTTACGGTTCCCGTCGCTTGTCTGTTCTATCTCGCTAACCGTACCCATCATGACATTTTGCGAAACAATTACCTTCACCTTGCGGGATGCGGCAGTATCTTCCCCGTCAAAAGCAGAATCATAAACCGACGCCACCTGCCATTCCGATAAATCAGCAAGCGCCATGGCGCTGCCATCTGCATTTATAATTTCCACGCTTTGCGCCGGACCGTCGGTTTCCAGGCTCAGAGCCCTGTTAAATTTATCATAAATGCTCTGCCGCGTTTCAGAAATAGAATCTATCAGATAATCCACATATTTTTCAATCCGCAGCACGTCAATACGTCCATCCGCATCTGCATCAATCAGTCCAAGTGTGCCGTTCCCGCCTTCAAACAGCAACATTGAGCGGCTATCGCATGCAATCCCGTTATACAGCACCGCTATGTTGCTGTCAAATGCCTGCCGTTTTTCCCGACCGTTGCCATCATAATAGACAACCTCGTTTTCTGCAAATAAATTATGTCTGGTATTGAGGTTATCAAACGGGATAGAAACCGTCTCTGTCTGGTAAATTTCCGCATATTGCGCTGCATATTCCTGGCTGCCGTCCTCCTGCACCGCATATACCTTTACCTGACAACCCAGCAAATCTACCAGATTGGTACTACCTACTGCAACTAGTATGTCCCCAATTTTCACATAGCCCGCCGCTGTCCGGGATGTATCGTACAAACTGCCAAATGCATTTTGGTTGACTACGCCGGTAATGATAACAAGCTTTCGGCGCTCCATCATGCTCTGCCCCTCGTAATACGCATCCCCTATGGGCTCCAGTATGGTCGTATCCATGGCGTTGACCAGCAGCACTGCCAGCGTATTGTTGTCCACCGGCTCCTGCACCGAAATACTCCCGCTTATAATTTTTTTATCCACCGCCCATTTCAGATACCCTGTCGGGTATCCGCCGTTTTCCTCTGCAATCGGGCCGTAACCAATCCCTTTCACCAGCAAGGTAATCAGTTCGTTTGCAGAAATAACCTCGTCCGGCCGGAAAGTATTGTCCGGATATCCCGAAACTATGCCAAGCTGCTTAACAATGGCAATTTCATTTACATAGGCATGACTGCTATCCACATCGGAAAATCCCGCGCCACCAGCGGTAATCCCCTGGAAGCCCAGCATTTTCACTGTGGCGCTTACTGCCGCACCGCGCGTTACCGTCCCGCCCGGCTGGCTGTCTGCAGGCAATATCCCCAGTGCAATCGCAATGTCCAGTTCCCTGGCCGCTGCAACCGCCGCGCCACCCTCCTGTGCAGTACTTTCTTGTGCACTCACGCCAAACGGCAGCAGCGCCAGCACTAACAGCAACGCCGCCCATTTTGTGATTTTTTTCATGACGTACCTCCTTATTTGGAAACCACAATGACATCGTAAACCGCTTTGGCAACCTGTGCCCGCGTACAGCCATTCGTTGGCGCAAACGTCCCGTCGCCCATGCCGTTGATGACATTAATTTCATACAGTTTTTCTACTGCTTCCTGCGCATAGGCTGCAATCGCTGCCTGGTCGTCAAACGCAATATACTCCCGGACTGCCGCAGGCGCTATCCCGTTGTGTTCCATCACCCGGCACAACATCACCGCCATATCCTGGCGGGAAACCACATCATTTGACCCAAATGTCCCATCTCCGCGGCCATTGATGACGCCGGCCGACGCCAAAGAGGACACCGCCTGATAATACCAATCGGATGCCGCAACATCTGCAAAATCACTGCTTGCCGACACATCCATCAGCGAAAAGCTTCTGGTTAGGATCGCCGCAAATTCCGCACGGGTTATCGCGTCATTGGGCGCAAATCGATTGTCCCCTTTCCCGTTGACAAATCCCGCCTGATGCAAATACGCAATCGCCTCAGATGCCCATGGCGCATCGCCGATATCGGCAAACTGGCCGTCCTCTGCAGGCGGCTCTTCCGCTCCATTGCCCGGTACCGGCGTATAAACCGGCCCCTGTGAACCAGAACCCGAAGGCCGGCTGGAACCAGAAGAAATAGAACCTCCGCCGCCGCCATGTCCGCTGCCTTTTGCATCGTCTAAATCTTCCATCCGCTGTTCAATTTTGCGTTTGACGCTCGCAGCATCTGGAAACGCCTGCCCAATCAACGCACTGCCAATACTCGGATTTTCATACTTTGCATATGTATCCGCATCAATCCCCAGCACATCGGCATATTGCACCACCCAAGCGTCCATTTCCGAAATTTTTTCAATGGCGTTTATCTGCGCCGTCACATAGCTTTTCATATAGGCGTCCCGCACCGCTTCCGCTGTTGCAAATATGCTCCCGCTCTGCGCCTCGCGGTACGAAACAAACATATCCAATACTGCCGCCTTATTCTGCTGGTAAATCTCGTCTACCGGCAGCTCCAGCACCGCTGCCTGTTCTTCCAGAGCCTGCCCCAGTTCCGCCTCTTCTGCATGGTTAACCACATACAGCGCCAGCGACTGGTTGAACACCGTTTCAATATTTTCCAATGTCCCAAAGCTGCCCGCTGTATCACGGTAAGCCAACAGCGCCGCATTGATTTCCGCTTCGATTTCCGTATATAACCCTTCGGTATCAATCGCCAACACCGGCGTATCTACAGAATACTTCCGCAGCAGCGCGCCAATGCCTTCTGCGTCTGCCTGATCAAATTCTTTGACAATCTGCTGTTTCCCCTGCGGATCCATAAAATAAAACGGCGCGCGCAGCAAGTTTGTTTCCGTTTTTACATACACTGCATACTGGGCAGGCACGGTACTGGCAGGCATAGCAATGTCCAAAGTGCCCGAACCATCCGCCGATGCGGACAGTTGCCCAGCATATGCCGCGCTTTCCAGCAACTGCTCCCGGGTAAGCGTTGTATACTCCACATCCGCCGGCAAAATTACACAGCTTGCCATCTCCCCCGGCGCAAGCGTCTCCGCCGCAATGCGGACGGACACCTTCGGCGCGTCACAGGTCGCCGTCAAACCGTCCGATGCAAAAACCTGCATACATCCGGCCAGCAATACGGCCAGCGGCACCATCAGTTTCCCTTTCCATGTCATATTTCATAACTCCTTCCCATTTTATAAACCTGCCGCCCTTTACAACACGCTCGCCTGGCAAAGCGGCGTCATATTTGCAAGGGATTCCCATAAAAACAGGGAAACTTCCTCCCCTTCCCCCACTTCCATGGTCAAGGTATACCGGCCAGGCTCTTTTTCCTCTGCTGCCGTCACCGCACATAACGAACCGTCTTTCATAGAAACGCCAAGCAGCACGCATGGTTCTTGCGCATCCTCGCCCAGCCAGACTTCTATGGTATTGACGCCCGCCACCGGCCGCTCCAGAAATATGGTTTGCCCGTCTTCCTCCTGGCAACACCTGATTTTGCTGATGCCGGTTTCTGCAGCCCTCACCGTTACATTGTCCAGATAAAACTGGCCCAATCCCTGAAATGCAATGGTGTTTTCCTCTATTTCCAAATACGGGATTTCTCCGATATACTGCCCTGTATAGTCGGCAGCAGTTTTTACATACACTCCCGCCTTCGTGCCAACCATATGGATTTTCACTGTGATCTTGCCGTCTGGCGCATCAAATGTCCCAAACGGCGCATCATTATCCCCGTGGAAATACGACCGGATAATGCCGGTCTGTGGGTAAAACCGCAGCGAACCGCCCTGGAACAGCACCGCCGCATACCCATCCGACTCTGCCGGCGGCAGTTCCATCTCAAACGACAGCGTGCAATCGGCAAACAGCCGGTCCCGAATTGTCGCCGTACTGATACCGCTGTCCTGTTTGTACAGCCTGCCGTCCACCACCTTCCAGTTCCAGCAGTCCCAGCGTTCAGCACCTTGGTCAAATGTTTCGGTAAATACCGGCGCATACGCGGCATATGCCGGATCTGCCGGCGTAGAGAATGCAACCGTCTTGCTATCCTGCAATATCTGCCCGTCTGTCGCTGTCACACTGCCGTGCAGCGTCACGGTATACCGGCTGTCAAACTGCCAGCCGCCCACAGGCGCAATCTGATACTGCCCTTCCCCGGTTTGGACCACACGAACCGTCTGGACCACGCCGTCCTCTTCCACTGTTACATCCGTCCCGGTCAAATTGCCCACCGGGCTGGAAAACGTGATGGTAAACGGCTGGTCCTTTTCAAAATTCCAACTGCCGCCCGATACGCTGAATACCGCATCCAATGCCGGCGCAGCGTCTTTGACAGCGCACACCGCCGCCGAATATCCGGCTAGCGTTATAAATTTAGCAGGGGCTTCGTCCACCTCCGCCGGCACTGCAATATTGGCCGGTGCATCGGTAAAATTGCCGTCCTTTGTCAAATACTCGTCAAACAGCTCCCCTTCATACCGCCAAACCGCCTGCAGTTGTTTGCCTTGCACTGTAACTTCCGCCGGGTTGGACGATTTGTTCAAAAACATAATATACCGCACCCCGTCCTGGCCGCCAAGCCCCCATGCCTCGATATCCTGTACATCAAAAAACGTACCGCCACGGATTGCCGGCGACTGTACCGTATGCGTTTTGCAATAGAGCGGCTCTGCCGGATACGCGACCCGGTTTTCCTGCAACAGGGTGCTGATTTCTTTAAACATATAATAATTTGGCAGCCTGGTTTCCCCCTGCACCATGCCAAACCCTTGGGAGTCCTCCAAAATATGGTATGCGCACATGTCCACCTGCCCGCTGGTCAGCAAATCCATCGCCTGCTCCAAATTCCCCAGCGCCACGCCAAAAGACTTGCCCATCCCCATCCGCGCCCGCTCTGTGGAATCAGACTGCTTAAATACCGCGGCATAGAATGTGCCGTATTCGGTCACCCACAGTTCCTTTCCCGGAAACTGCGCCGCATAGGTTTCAACAGCGTACCGGTGGTAAGCGTTCCACAGATGGATGGTATCCTGCATTTGGGACTGCGTCATCCCATCGATGGAATTAAACGTAACATAGTGGTGTGCAATTACCGCGTCATAACAATCGGGGTTCTGTGCAACAATTTCATTCCATTGCCCCAGCATACCGTCCGGGTTTACCACTACATATTCTTCGCTGATAATCACCGCACCCACCAAAATGGTATCGTCATACGCCTTAATGGCACGGTAAGCTTTTCGGCAAGCGTCCATATACTCGGATGCAGACGCATACCCGTTGTCATATACCTCGTTGCCCAGTTCGATATAGAGCGGCTGGTTATGCACCAGCCCCACCTGGATTTGTTTGACGTCCGATAATATTTCCTCTGCCGTCCGCCCAATGACCGGCACCGCCACCATCTGCGGGATGCCTGCGCCATTGGCCAGATCAAAAAAACCATCGTCATACTCTGCCGCGCCAAACGTGCGCATAAAATCAAACCCAATATCCTGCAGCGCCGCCTGCGCCGTTGGACGGCGGTTGCTGTATTCATGCGCCGTCCCAAATTTGCGCCCCGAAATTCCTATGCCTTCGTCCGATACGGCAAACATCGCCTCGCTTACCTGTGGTGTGCGGGTATCCGCAACCACGCGGACCCGGCATATAGCCGAAGCGTCCCCGGCTGCCGTGCCGGCCCGTACCACTGCTACGCCTTCCTGCTGCGCACAGATGGTACGCCCGGTATACCCGCTTCCAAATAGCGACGCAACCTGCGGGTTGCTGCTGCTCCACAGCAATGCCGACGCGTCTGCGCCTGCCGGGATCAGCGCACTGACGCTAAAATTTTCCCCAACATACAGTGTGCAGTCGGTCTCGCTCAGTTCCATACCCGCCAGCGGGCGTGTCACCACCACAGTACAGTTGCCTGCCGCCTGCCCGCTGTTTGCGGTAATAGTCGCAACGCCCGGCTCCAGCGCCGTCACAGTACCGGTTTCATCCACCGCCGCCACCGCCGGGTCGGAACTATCCCATATCACCGTCTGCGCATTCCCAGCGTCAATGGCCAGCTGTTCCCCGCATGTTAAGGCAACGGACGTTTCCGATAGCTTCAGCCCTTCGCCGGTGTCCACAACTTGCACCGAAGCAACCGTGGCATTTTGGTTGAAAGACGCAAGCCCGACCACGCCCGTCTGTAAAATTGCGCCGCCATATTGCGCCGTGGCCAATACCGTCCCCGCCATATCCGACAGTGTCATGTCCACAGCATCCCCTTCCGCCGATATTTGCAGGGTATACTGCCGGCCGTCCTCCAGCGCCCACTGGCAAAGCGCCTGTTCGTTACCGCTGGGCAACAGGCGCACCAGCCCGCTTTTGCGCAACAGCAGTTTCTCCGCCGACTGCCCGTCGTTGCGGAAATTAACCTGGAACCAGCCGTCTAAAAAATCTGACATGGAAAATACCACGGCAATCTCCTGGTCCTGCCAAAACGCCGCCGGTTCCCCTTTGAGCACCGCCGTACATATACTGGCGTCTTTTACCATCAACTGCCCGTTGACAATGCCCATATGACTGGTTTCCCACCGTGCGGCGCCACGGGAAAAATCCTCATAAAAACAGCCACTCGCTTTTGCATCGGGAGCGTGCGCCTGCGCCATATCCGGCACTGCCGTCTGGAAAAATGCCAACCCTATTGCCAGTACAACCGCAGCCATTCGCAATCGCCTCAAGCGCACGCACCCCCTCTTGCTCAATCCTTATTCTTCAAACAACGCCGCCACACTGTCAATATGCATCTGGTTAGCCTCGTTGTTCCACTCCAGTTCTGTCACAAACCCCGCCTTCGGGTTGGTAATGACGATCAGGCCATCCTGCCAGAATACTTCCTTATCCAGCGCCTCCGATACCGCGCGCAGCGGCACCAGCGTCCGGTCGTTGGAAAGCTGCGCCGGGACGTCCAGCGTCTTTGGCTCGCCGTTTACAGTATATTCCGCTTTTCCAACCGTCATATTCACCGTAAAATCGTCATTTTGGATGGTAATGCCCTGCGTCGCGCCGTCATAGGATACCTCGCAGCCAAAGCTCTCGGCAATGAACCGCAGCGGCACCAGCGTCCGGTCATTTTCCAGCACCGGGACAACCGCGGCGTTATCCGGGTCAATCTGCACTTCGGCATTATCCACATAAGCCTTGGATTTTCCCACATACAGCGCCGTCGCATGGTTCAAATGATATTCGGCAATCTTGGTGATTTTCCCTGCCGTGCTGCCTGGGCGCTGCTCGACCGCCCCGCTGATTTCCACCGTCATCGCGGTATAGGGCGGGAGTTCCACCGTTTCTGCAAACGCCGCGTCGGTGATGATTTCCGGCGCTTTCATCAGCTCTGCCGCATTGGGCAAATCCTGTACCCGCGTGTTAAACGCGGCCAGCGAATCGTTGCGCATATACTCCGGCATCATCTCTTCGATGGTGCCGCCATAAGACCAGGTGGGTTTCATGGTTGCACCGGCGAGCGATACCGTCTGCGGCGCGTTGGTGTGGTTGATAAACACCGCTTCCTTTACGCCCGATTCATCGCCAAACCCCCAAGCGCTCACATTGTCCAGCAAGGTGTTGATATCGTCGCCGTTGTAGGTGGGACGTTCATATACTTTGTACGCCGCATCCTGCCCTTTCAAATCGTAAAACACCGGGTTGTTGGCAATGATTTCACCCGCTTCCTTAAACACGTGGTAATTTGGCATGGGCGTCGTCACCTGTGACGGCTCCACCTGATAGACCTGGAACCCCTGCGAGTCGTGCAGGTCGTGGAAATCGGTCGCCTGTACCACGCCAGATTTGGCATAGTTGAGCAGCTGCTCCATATTGCGGATGGCAATACCCGGATAGGAGATCGGAAGAGCGTCGTGTAGGGAAAGAGTGTAGATCTCGGTGGTCGCCGTATCATTAAAAAAAAGAGG
>CALGRC010000225.1 GCA_937959315.1 uncultured Clostridia bacterium
TTATTTTAAATTATTGTTATGATAAAATTGATAATAAAAAAGACTTAGGTGAAATAATACAATTTATACCTAATTATTTTTTATATAAAGAAATTGAAATTGATGAAATAGAAAATGAAATCGAGGAATATCTGCTCGACGGCCGGGAAATTGGCAGGCTGCCGACCGGGGCAGGTGTTGGGCGGGTATCCCGTTTGGATACTGGCAAGCGCGATTATATTGATTTTGTAAAAAGTACCGTAACGGGCGATTTTTCTGGGATGAAAATTGCGCTGGATTGTGCCAACGGCGCTTCTTATGAATGTGCAAAACTGGTGTTTAAAGAACTCAAAGCGGATGTCTTGCTGATAAACAATGTACCGGATGGCACCAATATCAATGACGGCTGCGGCTCTACCCATATAGGGGGGCTGCAAAAATTTGTTGTGGAAAATAGCTGCGATATGGGCCTGGCCTTTGACGGCGACGCCGACCGGCTGCTGGCGGTGGATGAAAACGGTGAATTGGTTGACGGGGATCAGACCATGGCTATTTGCGGGCGGGAGTTAAAAGAAAAGGGGAGGCTTAAAAATAACACCATTGTCGCTACTGTGATGAGCAATTTGGGATTTTTCCAGGCACTGGACCGTTTGGGGATTGGCTATGAACAGACGAAAGTGGGCGACCGCTATGTGCTGGAAAATATGCTGCAACATGGGCATTGTATCGGCGGCGAACAGTCGGGGCATATCATTTTTTTGGATTTTAATACCACAGGAGATGGATTGGTAACAGCTTGCCAGCTCACGCAGGTGGTGCGGGACCGCGGCGGGAAACTTTCTGAACTTGCCCGGCTGGTTCAGGTGTTGCCGCAGGTGCTTGTTAATGCAAAAATTAAAAATGAGTATAAGACTACCTATCGGGAAAATGCTATAGTTGCTGCTGAGATTGAAAAAATAGAGGAGACGTTCCAAAACCGCGGCCGGGTGCTTATCCGCCCTTCCGGTACAGAACCGCTGGTACGGGTAATGCTGGAAGGGGATGATGTAGAGGAATTAACCAGTGCGGCGAAGCATTTGGCAAAGGTAATGGAAGAACAGTTGGGTTAAGAATTTGCCCCTTCCCGTATTTTGTGGGAAGGGGCATGGTATTATTTTGAGGTGGCAAATGCGGATTTTAGTGGATGCAGACGCTTGCCCGGTGAAAGGGATTATTTTACAAAAAGCCAAACAATTTGACGTACCGGTTATTATGGTTGCCGATACCAGCCATGCAGGTTCCTGCGAGGGGGCGGAAACCATTATGGTAGGGCAGGGTGCAGACAGCGCGGACATGATGTTGGCAAATTTGGCGCAGGCGGGCGATATTGTGGTGACTCAGGACCATGGTTTGGCGGCATTGGCGCTGGGGAAGGGTGCGCTGGCCCTCAATCAAAACGGCATGTTGTATGATGCGCAAAATATTGACGCGTTGCTTTTTTCCCGCTATCTTGGCAAAAAAGTGCGGCGGAGCGGGGGGCGTATCAAAGGCCCGGGCAAGCGGACAACTGCAGATGACACTGCATTTGAAAAAATGCTGGTGAAGCTCCTGGAAGCATGATTAGCTACAGGATTGGTAAATGGCATAAAAGACGATTTTTAAGGCAACAGCTAACAGCAGCACACCAAATGATACATAAAATGCAGGCATATTAACCAGTGCAGCGGTACAGGTAATAAAGAGCAGGGACACCAGCAGGATATCAAATACCAAACCGCCGCTTTTATCGTGCAGGTATTGCCGCCGTTCATCCTGGTGTTCGATATGTTGCCCAACAAGCAGGGTGTGGTCTTTGAGTAATTTTTTATGGTACCAGATACGATAGGCGACCCATATCATGCTGCCGAAAAAGATGGCTCTGCTGGTGGTTGCTGCTAAACGCGTCATCATACGGGAGTCCCCCAAGCCCAATTCGCCAATGAGCACCATGTAAATGATCATGGCAATCAAAATTCCCCATAAAATACGGATTTTCCATTTCGTTTTATTTACCAGCGTCATATTTTGTAAGGATTTCATAATGGATATCCTCCTTCTGCTTGTTTTCTTTCAGACAATATAGCTCTTCAATGGTGGTTCCAAAGACCAATGCTATGCGGTAGGCCAGCATCAGCGACGGATTGTATTGTTCTTTTTCCAGCGAGATGATGGTTCGTGCAGAGACATGTACCAAAACTGCAAGTTGCTGTTGGGTGAGCCCTTTTTCTACACGCAGTTGTTTTATGCGGTTTTTCAATTTTCCACCTCCACAATATGAAGTATGCTTCATATTTATAGTATGCCAAAAATTTCGATTGTTGTCAATCCTTGTTTTTTTATTGATGCATAGGCGCAGTTTTTTGTCGTTTTGTGGAACATTCACAAAAAAATCACAAAAATTTTACAAAAAATCCAATAAAAAATATATCCAAAGAGAATAAATTGTTGTATAATTAATATAGATAGAAGGGGAATGGGGGGCGGCCTGTGAAACGGATTGCAGAACTGTTTGATGAGAATACCTTTCACCTCTTTGTGCGCTATTGCGATGAACACCAACTGAAAACATTAGATGACCTGCGTGGATTTGATTTTGAGAACCTGCGCACGGTAAAGGGGATTGGCAGCGGGAAAATCCGGCGGATTGCAGAGCGGTATGAGCAGTGCATGCAGCAACTGCCAAGCGGCAATCAGCCGTTAACGCTGCCGGTTGGCGATGCGGAAGCCAGCTATGCCATTGCCGATGTATTTGGCGGGCGTCACTTTTGCCTGTTCAAACGGTACTGTGATGAGCAGGGTTTTGTTTTCATGCGGGATTTAGACGGGTTTGATTTAAATTCGTTAAAACATGTGAAAAATTTTGGTGTGGTGTATATTCATAAAATTGTCCAGTTTTGGGAATACCGCAGCGGCCATCGGAACCGCCGCAGGAGCAATCTGCCGGTGGAAATCGAGGAAGACAACCGGTATTTGGATATTGAATGCCTAAAAGCCGGGGGGCTGAGCACCAAGCTTATCCGTGTGTTAAAGGACGCCGGCGCTTTGCGGTTGGGGGATATCACCGATTTAGCCGGGTTTATAAAAAAAACAGGCATATCTCTCAATACTGCCAACTGTAAACGGATTACAGACGCGCTTTCTACTTTCCGCAAACGTCCGGAAGTGATTGTAGAGGAAATTGCCGCTTCTATCCGAAGCAACCGGTTTTACCCGCTTTACCAGCAAAAAGCGGTTGGAAAAACGCTGACGGCAATTGGCAGCGAGGTGGGGGTTTCCAAAGAACGGGTGCGGCAAATGTTAAAAGAAGTGGAAAAAGATTTGAAAAATCTCATTTCCATCCTTGTTACTTTTACCATCACGTTTACTTCTGACAAGCGTATGTTCCATGCGAAAGATATGCGGCTGCATCCGGCGCTTGATCCCTACGTATTTTCATATGCCATACGGACAGGCGTGTATCCTAAGCTTTCCTTGGTTGAGGAAATGGATTTGTATTTGGTCAATGTCGATAAAGAAGCGTTTTTGTCCCAGCTCAATGGCATTTTAACGGCTTGTATCCCCGATTTTGAAATTGAGTCCAAGTTGCATTATAAGCTTAATGAAAAACTGCGCAGCGAACGGCTTTTTGCCATTACTTCCTATGACTTGCTTAAATATGCGGTAAAAACGGGCTATGAACGGAATAACGGCTATATTTTCCGCCGGGCGGACGTGCGGCAGTATTACGAAATGTGTATCCGCCGTTATTTTCCAGAGGGGATTCGGATTCATCAGGCTGAAGAACTTTCTAAGCTCAAAAAGCTGGTGTATGATATTTTCCATGTAGAAAAATATGAAAAAAATGACCGCAGCTTGACGGTATTTTTAACCCGCAACTTGGTATTGTGCGGCAAAGGGAAGTATTTGTCCCCGTCATTGGTGAAAATCAAAGACCGGCTGCTTAAAGATATTTACCGCCAGATTATGGACAGCCCGGAAGACAGCTTCCTGTATGCAGATTTATATGTAAAGTTTAAACCGCAGCTGGATAAAGACAGCAATGTGGATAACAAATATTTTTTCCATGGGATTTTAAAATATTATTTCAGCCGTGACTTTTATTTTACACGGGATATTATTAAAAAAATTCCCGATAAAATTTCTACTAACCATATGATTGAACAATATCTCAAGTGTGCACACGGCCCAGTTTCCAAAGAAACCTTGAAAAAACGGTTCCCTGGCATATCTGACGCCATTTACGTCAATTCGGTGCTTATCAACGAACGTATTTTGATGTGGGATTATGGTTTGCTGATCCATCGGGATTTTATTACAGTGACGCCCGATGAAAAGGCGGCCCTGCGGCAGTGTATTGAACGGGAAATGGAACGGTTTTCCGGGTATTTGAATGACACGTTGTTATACGATGCGGCAAAGGGGAAATTTGATGCTATGTTTGCCCGCAATGGAGTGAAAAACAAAAATAACCTCTTTTCCATTTGCGCATACTTATTTCAAAATGAATTCTATTTCCGCCGTCCGCACATTGCGCGGGAAAAACTGGAACGCGGGTTCACTGTGGAAACGGTGCTCATGAACCATTTGCAAAAGCAGGGAAGGTTCGAGTACCGGGATTTATCTGCCTTTGCAAAGCAGTTGGGGTTTGCCGACAGCACCATTTTGCAGATGTTTTCCCGCCGCCGGGATGAGATTTTGCGGATAGGACGGGATGAATATTTAATGGCGGAGCGGTTTCAGTTATCTGATTTGGCCAAGGGGCAGATTGCAGGAATTTTGCAGCGGCAGATGGCGGACCGGCCGTATTTGTTTTTACGTACTGTGCCTGATACCTTTGACGGGTTTCCAGATGTGGGTTTGCCGTGGAATCTGTTTTTGCTCGAATCGGTTATCCGTGTGTATTTTGCGGATGTTTATCGTATTCTGAGCCCGGGGGCAGAGGAACGGCGGCATATCAAATCAGTGATTGTACCGGCTGGTTCTCCCTATCATGCGTTTGAGGATATTATCGCCGACGTGTTGCGGCAGGAATTTGGCGGCCGTGCGCCGCTGAAGGATTTTATAAGGTATTTGATTGACCGCCGTATGATTATCAAGACCCTGCCGGTTGATGTTGCTCACCATTTTATGATAAAAGACGGTTTTATTTGCACAAAGGAGGATCAGAATGGACAGACGGAGAAAAATAAAGGAAATCCGGCCGATTTTTGATGAGGTTTATCCAGAGGCAGCTTGTTCGCTGTCTTATACCGACCCGCATCAGTTGCTGGTGGCAGTGCAGCTTTCTGCACAGTGTACCGATGCGCGGGTCAATTTAGTAACGCCTGCTTTGTTTAAAAGATATCCGAACGTGCAGGCGTTTGCCAATGCCGATTTAGAGGAACTGATGGAATTGATCCGTTCTTGCGGGTTTTACCGTAATAAGGCGAAAAATATCATTGCCTCGTCGCGCGCCATTGTTGAAAAATTTGGCGGCAGAGTGCCGGACAACATGGAAGATTTGACATCCTTGGCTGGTGTGGGCCGGAAGACGGCAAACCTGATTTTGGGCGATGTATATGGGAAACCTGCTATCGTGGTGGATACGCATTGTATCCGGCTCTCCAACCGGATTGGGCTAACCAAAGAGCAGGATCCGGTAAAAATTGAATTCGATTTAAAAAAGTTTGTGCCGCCGGATTACCAGTCGCGGTTTTGCCATCAGCTGGTGCTGCACGGACGGGCCTTTTGCAATGCACGAAAACCCAACTGCGAGCAGTGCCCCATTGCACATCTGTGCAATTTTGCACATCGGGCGCAGCCAGCGGAAAAACGGAAAAAAGAAGCATAAAAAACCCGCTCCCTTATTTGGGGAGACGGGTTTTTATTTTGGCAGCACAACATCTTACCCAAAACTTTTCTTGTGCGGGGTACAGTTCTATGATATAATGGAAAATATAAATCTGTACATACTATCTGTAATTGGCATAAAGGGGATGATATCATGAAACAGGCATATTTGTGCGAAATTGTGCAGAACCATCTGATTGCGCCGGATATTTACGATATGCGTTTCCGCTGTGAAGCTATGGCAAAAGCGTCGCAACCGGGGCAGTTTGTCCATATCAAATGTGCGGATCATTTGAATACATTGCTGCGGCGGCCGATCAGCATTTGCGATGTGCAGGGCGGCCAGCTTCGTGTCATTTATCAGGTGAAAGGCGAGGGGACGCGGCAGCTTTCGCTGAAAAAAGCCGGGGAACGTCTGGATGTTATGGGCCCGCTGGGGCGTGGCTTCCAAATAGATAAAGGAAACAAAAAATGCGCAGTGATCGGCGGCGGCATTGGAACGTTTCCGCTGCTGCTGCTTTCCAAGCAGTTGGACAAGCCGGATATTTATTTGGGATTCCGTACCAGGGAACTGGTAACATTGGAGCAGGAATTTGCAGCATGTGCCGGCAGCCTGACAGTGGCGACCGACGATGGCAGCTATGGCTATAATGGGTTTGCCATTGATGCGCTCAAGGCACATTTAGACGGTGTGGATATTATTTATGCCTGCGGGCCGACACCCATGCTGAAAGCAGTGCAAGCGTTGTCGGCAGAAAGCGGGATACCTGCGCAGTTGTCGCTGGAACAGCGCATGGGATGCGGCATTGGCGCATGCCTGACTTGTGTGTGCAATGTGCGCGGCCATTATGCGCATGTGTGCAAGGCCGGGCCGGTATTTAAGGCAAGTGAGGTGACGTTTGATGATTGACACCAAGGTGACGGTTGCAGGGGTAGGGTTTCAAAATCCTGTGATAACCGGGTCGGGTACGTTTGGATTTGGCAAGGAATATGGTGAATATGTAGATTTAAACGAGCTTGGCGGCATCACGCTCAAAGGGCTTACCTTGAAGATGCGGAAAGGTAATAAGCCGCCGCGCATTGCAGAAACGCCCGCGGGCATTTTAAACAGCGTTGGGCTGCAAAATCCGGGGGTAAATTACTTTGTCACCCGTGAGCTGCCCGAGCTCAAAAAATACCATACCCGCCTGATTGCCAATATCGCGGGCAACACCATAGAGGAATACTGTGAAATGGCGGAAATTTTATCCGCCAGTGACATTGACATGGTTGAAATGAACATTTCCTGTCCCAATGTCAAGGAAGGCGGCGTGGCGTTCGGCGTCTGCCCGGCTACGGTGGAGGAAATTACCAAAGCGGTCCGGGCACGGTGCAGCAAGCCTCTGGTGGTAAAGCTTTCGCCCAATGTGGCCGATATCGCGGAAATTGCCCGTGCTGCTGAAGCGGGCGGCGCAGATGTGCTGTCGCTCATTAACACGCTGCTGGGTATGAAAATTGATGTGCGTACCCGCCGGCCGGTGCTGGCAAACAATGTCGGGGGGCTGTCCGGCCCGGCGGTGAAGCCGGTGGCTGTACGCATGGTCTGGCAGGTATACAATGCTGTTAAATTGCCGCTGATCGGCATGGGCGGCATTGCTTCCGGCGAGGATGCCGTGGAGTTTTTGCTGGCCGGTGCGTCGCTGGTATCAGTGGGGACATACAATTTTGTCAATCCAACGGCCAGTTTAGATGTTAAACGCGGGATTGAGGATTATATGGAGCGGTACGGCGTGAAAAAGGTTGCCGATTTGATTGGCGCGGTACAGCCGAACGACTGAAAAATAAGGGGGAATTTATGATGTTGACACAGGATCGGATTATTGAAATACTCAAAGAGGCGCAGGTATTGCAGGAGGGGCACTTTTTGCTGACCAGCGGACGGCACAGCGGGAAATATATGCAGTGTGCAAAACTGTTTCAGTATACCAAATACAGCGAAGAGCTGTGCAGGGAGCTGGCGGAAAAATTCAAAAACGACGGTATCGACGTGGTGATTGGCCCGGCGATCGGTGCAATCCAGATGTCCTATGAGGTCAGCCGGCATTTAGGGGTGAAAAACATATTTGCCGAGCGGGAAAATGGGAAAATGACCTTACGCCGCGGTTTTACCATTGAGCCGGGGCAGAGGGTGCTGGTGGTGGAAGATGTTGTGACCACCGGCGGTTCGGTGCGCGAGGTCATAGACATTGTTCGGGCGCGCGGCGGCGTTGTGGCAGGCGTTGGCGTGGTGGTAGACAGCTCTGCTGGAAAAGTGGACTGTGGACCGCGTTTGGAATCGGTTGTATCTATGGAAATTGAGTCCTATGAGCCGGAAGAATGCCCGCTTTGCAAAGAGGGCAAACCCATAGTCAAACCGGGCAGCCGCAATATCAAGCCAGGAGTGTGAGATATATGACCAGATTTGGCCCTTCGGGCAATGAAGAAGCCTTTTATGCGGCCGGGAACAAATCGTCGGTGCAGATGCCAGCATATGTGCGCGGCATGGGACTGGATGCCTATGAATATCAATGCTCCAAGGGTGTAAAAATTACCCAGCCGACCGCAGAAAAACTGGGTGCTGCGGCAAAGGAATTTGGCATTGCGTTGAGCATCCATGCGCCGTATTATATCAACTTGGCAACCGATGACGAGGAAAAGCGGCAAAAGAGTATTCAATATATCACTGACACCATGCAAGCGGCTGTTTGGATGGGCGCGACGCGTATTGTCGTTCACTCGGGCGCTTGCGCAAAAATGGCGCGGGAAACTGCCATGGAATATGCAAAAAAGACGCTTTCTATGGCGCTGCAAGCCGCAGATGAGTTGGGGCTGGGCCATATTCACATCTGCCCGGAAACGATGGGGAAGATCAACCAATTGGGCGATTTAAATGAGGTAATGGAGCTGTGCAGGCTGGACGATCGGCTGCTACCCACCATTGATTTTGGCCATTTGAATGCACGGACGTTTGGCGGTATCAAAACCATTGACGATTATGCGGCAATTTTGGATACCATTGAGCATGCGCTGGGGCATGCCCGTTTGGATAGCTTCCATGCGCATTTTTCACGCATTGAGTTTACACAGCCGGGCGGTGAGAAAAAGCATCATACCTTTGACGATGTAGAATATGGGCCCGATTATCAGCCGCTGATGGAGCTTCTTGCAAAAAAAGGCATTTCGCCCACGATTATTTGTGAGTCGGCAGGCACCATGGCGCAGGATGCGCTGCGCATGAAGACGGCATACCTAAATGCACGGGAGGCGATGTAAATGGAACGGCTTAGACGGTTCCGCATGGCGCTCGCAGAGAAAAAAATGGATTCTGCCCTGGTGACGGGACGGGAAAATATACGGTATCTCAGTGGGTTTACCGGGACGGCAGGATATTTGCTTATCACTGAGCGGGCGCAGTATTTGGTGACTGATTTCCGGTATTTAGAGCAGGCGGCTCAGCAGGCGCAGGGGTTTACCGTCAAAAATGCGCCGGAATTTGATTTAAAAGCTGTTGCGAAGGGCTGCCACAACACCGGCTTTGAAGATTTATCTTTATCGTATGCCTTATATGCGCGCTACCGGGAGCATTTTAAAAAAATGAGCCCCATGGGCCGGATGCTTACACATCTGCGGAGTATCAAGGATGAAAACGAAATTCATTGCATTCGGCGCGCGGCAGAAATTGCTGACCGGGCATTTTCGCATATTATCACGTATATGAAGGCGGGAATGAGTGAGCTGGAAGTGGCGCTGGAGCTGGAATTTTATATGCGCAAATCCGGCGCGTCAGGATTGTCGTTTGACACAATAGTAGCATCGGGCGCAAGGGGATCGCTGCCGCATGGTGCGCCAACAGATAAGCGGCTAGAGCCAGGCGAACTGGTAGTGATGGATTTTGGCTGTGTGGTAGACGGCTATTGCAGCGATATGACCCGCACGGTTGGTATCGGCGATGTGCCGGTAGACCAGCGGTTGGTATATGATACGGTACTGCGTACACAGATGCGGGTATTGGAGTGTATCCGCGCCGGGGAAAATTGTGCACGTCTGCATAGGGTTGCCGCTGATATGCTGGATGAAGCGTACCCCGGCAGTTTTGGGCATGCGTTGGGGCATGGTGTTGGTTTGGAAATTCACGAGGAGCCGACGCTGTCGCCCAAAAGTGATGTTCCGCTGCCCATCGACAGCGTTGTTACCGTGGAACCAGGCGCCTATTTACCCGGTGTCTGCGGCGTACGCATTGAGGATTTACTGGTTGTCCGTGCAGACGGCGTAGAAAATTTGACACATTCGCCAAAAGAGTTATTAATTATATAAAAAAAGCTTGCATTCTTTGCCGTTTTCTATTAGAATAGGAAGAAGAGACCAATTGGAGGTAGAATACAAATGATTTCTGCAGGAGATTTTCGCAATGGCGTCACCTTTGAGTCTGAGGGTAACGTCTATCAAATTGTAGAGTTTCAGCATGTAAAACCAGGGAAGGGCGCGGCTTTTGTGCGTACCAAGCTCAAAAATGTCATTTCCGGTGCTGTGGTGGAAAAAACATTCCGCCCGACCGAAAAATTTGAAAAGGCGCATATTGACCGCAAGGACTATGAGTACCTGTATCAGGACGGCGACTTGTATTATTTTATGGATCAGGAAACTTATGAACAGATGCCGTTATCGGGTGAACAGTTGGGCGACGCGCTCAAATTTATCAAGGAAAATGACGTGGTGAAGGTGCTTTCCTACAAGGGGAGTGTATTTGGTGTAGAGCCGCCGCTGTTTGTGGAGCTGACGGTTACGGAAACAGAACCGGGCTTTAAGGGCGATACCACTACCGGCGCAGTCAAGCCGGCAACATTGGAAACCGGCGCAACCATCAATGTGCCGCTGTTTGTAGATCAAGGGGATAAAATCCGTGTGGATACCAGAACCGGTGAATATATGGAACGGGTCTAAGGATAAGACCGGAAAGGGATAACGAGATGGAAAATATTTCTAATCAAATTTCTTATGTCAAAGGGCTGATGGATGGCCTGGATTTTGACGAATCCACCAAAGAAGGAAAAATTTTCAAGGCTATGCTGGCTGTGTTTGATGAAATCAATGATGCCTTTGACGACGTATATGATTTCCAGGATGAAATGGCTGAGCAAATTGATATGATTGATGAGGATCTGTCCAAGGTGGAAGAAGAACTCATTGACGATGGGTACGATGACGGCGATGGGTTGGACTACTACGAAATAGAATGCCCTAATTGCGGGGAAACGGTTTGCTTGGATGAAGATTTTTTGGAAGGCGACGGCGAAATTATCTGTCCAAATTGTAAGGAACCGATTGAAATTGATTTTGACTGTGAATGTGGGGAAGATGGCTGCGATTGCTGTGGCCATGACGGCGAGTAAGGTCAATGGATGGTTAAAAAAGCAACCGTTTTAACGGTTGCTTTTTTGTATCATAAAATAAAAACCATGTGACTGGCGTGAGGTTGCTACTCTTGCAAAAATAGCATACCTTCCATATAACGGTTAGAAAAATTGGGGTTGGCGTTTAAATCGATCGTCTGCGCTTGATCTGCGATGTCGCGGCAGATTTGTGCAAATGCAGTGTTGAGCAGCAGCATACATGCGCCCATGCCGGCGGCATTGCCCAATATTACAGTTTCTTGTGCTGTGTTTTTGGGCAGCAGGCCAATCTGCATAGCATGCTGCTGATCCAAATAACTGCCAAACCCGCCGGCAATGTACAGTCTGTCTATCTGTTTTGTGCCGGCTGTATCCAGCAATGTTTGTATTCCGGCACAAATGGCCGATTTTGCAAGCTGCACCTGCCGGATATCAGTTTGTGTAATACAGATGCCGGAATCGCCCAAATAAAAACAAGGTTGATTTTCATATTCGCTTACTAAGTGGGTAAATAAATGCCCGTCATCATGGAGCAGGCCGGTTTCGTCCATTACCTGATATCGCAGCATGAGCGCAATGGCGTCAATTAAACCGGAACCGCAAATACCTTTGGGCTTTTGGTTGTCAATGGTCTGGTACAGCAGCCGGCTGCCTTGGGCATAGACTTTGCAAATGGCGCCAGGCGATCCCGGCATCCCCATGGTGATGCGCGCCCCTTCAAAAGCCGGGCCTGCTGCCGTGGAGCAACAGCGTAATATCCCATTGTGCCACAGCGCCATTTCCCCATTGGTACCAATATCCACCAGTAGTGCAGAACCTTGCTGTTTTAGCATGTCGCTGGCCAAAATGGCGCAGGTAATATCTGCCCCTACATAGGAGGATATGCAGCGAGGGAGCAGGGTTGGAATGCCATCCCAGTCTATCTGGCGCCCAAACAGGCTTTTAGGCGTAAAGGGGGCGGCCGCCATAGAAGCGGGGTTTAACCCTGCGAATAAGTGCAGCATGGTGGTATTGCCGGTCAGCACCGCATAAACTGGCCGTTGGACGCCGCAAACTTTTTGCACCAGCCCAGCCAATTGCCCGCGGATGGCATCTTGTAATGGCTGTACGCCGTGTGTAGAAACCGCTTCTATCCGGGAAATGACGTCTGCGCCGAAAGCGCTCTGGGCGTTTGCCTCGCTAGACGAGGAGATGCACTGTAATGTTTCTAAATCATAGGCATAGGCGGCAACGGTTGTGGTGCCAATATCGGCTGCAAAACCAATGCCGTTCCTTGCCGGCGGGTGCGGAAGGAAATCCGGCATTTGCCCGTCAAGCAAGCCTTGTAAATTGTGATTGCTGCTGGTATAATATATGGTACATGGGCCGGTTGCCATAGCCATGCAAGCCATGCGTATGCCTGCTTGCACTTCTTGTTCGGTTAGACAGGCCCGTTCGGCTTCCGACATGGGTGAAAGATTGCCGGCTGCGGTTACTTTGCATTTTTTACAGGTCCCTTTTCCGCCGCACGGCATGGCAAATGCTGCATGCTGTATCAGCAGCAGGTCGGACAGTTTGGTTGGCGCTGGGACGGATGTAATTTCGAGCTTCATATTTCAATCACCTCTTGTTTTTCATCATATCAAATGCCATAGTAAATGGCAAGGGCTTTTGTTTGGAATTTTTGGGCAGAACGATTTTTCGGAGGTTTTTTTATGCGGTATGCGGTCATTGCTTGCCAGGTTCTGCAGCGGGAACTAAATTTCCTGTCGGCAAAATCAGAACATATTGTCACGGTGCGTTATTTAAAGCAAGGGCTGCATAATACACCGGACGCATTGCGGCAAACGTTGCGGGAGGAACTTGCCAGGATAGAGGAAGAACCTCGCAATGCATGGGATTGCCCTGGCCCAGATGCCATTTTATTGGGGTATGGTTTGTGCTCTAATGGCGTGGTAGGGCTCAAAGCTGGCCGGGTGCCGCTGGTGGTGCCGCGCACCGACGACTGTATTGGGATTTTTTTGGGATCACAGCGGCGGTATTTAGACTTGTTTAAGACGCATCAAGGGATTTATTGGTATAATCCTGGCTGGATTGAAACTGCTATGACACCGTCAGCGGAGCATTACCGCAAGCTTTTGGAACATTATACCGAACTGTATGGCGAAGACAATGCCCAGTATTTAATGGAGGAAACCAACGGCTGGCATACCAAATATACCGGCTGTACATACATAACGTCGCAGATAGTAGATAATACGCCGTATGAGGCTTATACCAGGCAGGCGGCGGAGGATATGGGCTGGAACTATGAACGGGTGGAAGGAAGTTTACGTATGCTGGAAGCTTTGCTGTCGGGACAGTGGGATGAGGCTGATTTTCTCATTTGCCCGCCGGGATATACCATCCAGGGGAGTTATGACGAAAGAAAAATCCAAGCGGTTTTGGAGTAGCGGAGGGCGCAGGATGGAAGGTTTGAGGAAACTGGCGGCTATTTTAAAAAATGCCTGTGAAATGGAAACCTTTATATTGCATTTATATGAACGGGGGTTTGAAGGATATCCGTTTTGCGTACGCTGCCCAAGGCAATGCGATTATTATAATGCACACCGGTACGGCGTATATGAATCGGCCCGCTGGGGAGGCAGCTATATTTATTATTGCCGGCTGGGGCTGACATTTTTTGCTTCCCCGGTGTATGACAACGACCGGAACATTACAGATGGTATTTTAGCCGGACCAATCATTATGGGTGGGTTGGAAAATTATGATGATGAGGCGGTATTGTCTTTGCGCGGCCTATTGCCCGAGATGAGTACCCGGCGGGTCAATGGGATTGCAGCACTTATGCAGCTTCTGTCGGTTAGGGATGGCGGGGCAAAAGATATCGACCGTGTGCAGGAGCAGGGAGTGCTGCTGAATGAGTTATATGAAATGAGCCGTACGCTGTCGTCGGAAGAACGGTATCCTATTGAAACAGAAAAGGCCCTGCAGGCTGCAATTGTAGATGGGGACAAGCAGCAGGCAAAAGAGATTTTAAATACCTTGTTGGGCCATATTTACTTTTCATCCCATGGTGCATTTCGGTTGGTGCGCACACGGGTGCTGGAGCTGATTGTACTGTTGTCCCGTGCTTCTATTGACGGCGGAGCGGATGTTTCCCGCGTTTTTTGGCTTAACAATGGGTATTTGGAGCAGATAAGCAATTTTCATACGTTAGAGGAACTTAGCCCGTGGCTCAATGATGTGATGAACCGGTTTATCAGTTATGTGTTTGATTTTGCCGATATCAAGCATGCAGACGTGCTGCATCGTGTTATCCGGTATATCCGGGAAAATTACAGAAAAAAACTAACGCTGGATGAAATTGCAGATAGTGTGTACTGGAGTAAATCGTACTTAAGCAAAGTATTTAAGGATGAAATGGGACAGACCATTACGGCGTATATCAGCAGTGTGCGGATTGAGAAGAGCAAGGCCCTGCTGCGGAATACCCAGTTGCCGTTAGTGGAGGTGGCCAGCGCTGTCGGATTTGATGACCAGAGCTATTTTACCAAAACGTTTCGCAAGCTTACCGGGGTGTCGCCGGGCAAATACCGGGAGAGCCGCATTAGGAAGCCATAGGGGATTGGCCCGGGCATTGGTATAAACGGCAGTAAAAGCAGAAATTACAAAAAACCATAAAATTTTGCTATACATTTTTATGGCCTGTGCAGTATGATAAAGAAAATGGATTTTGAACAAAGGGGTTGTAAGTATGGCAATTTTGGAAGAAATCAGCACGCTCATGCAGCAGGGACGTGCTCCTAAGGTAAAAGAACTGGTGGCACAGGCGATTGACGAAGGGATTGGCCCAAAGCAGATATTGGAAGAGGGCTTGTTGTCTGCAATGGATATTGTAGGCGAAAAGTTTAAAAACAATGAGGTATTTGTACCAGAGGTGTTAATTGCTGCACGCGCAATGAATGCAGGCGTAGAGGTACTCAAACCCTATCTGGTTAGCGAAGGGGTCGAGTCCAAGGGAACGGTAGTCATTGGTACTGTTAGGGGCGATTTGCACGATATTGGGAAGAACTTGGTAAAGATGATGATGGAGGGTAAAGGGCTTAACGTCGTGGATTTGGGAGTTGATGTATCGCCGGAACGGTTTATCCAGGCTGCGCAGGAGAATCATGCCCAGATCATTGCATGTTCAGCGTTGCTTACTACCACCATGGGTGAGATGAAAAATGTGGTAGATACTCTCCAGGAAAAAGGGCTTCGCGATAAATTTAAAGTTATGATTGGCGGGGCGCCGGTTACCCAGGCTTTTTGCGATCAGATTGGGGCAGACAGCTATACTGAAGATGCGGCCAGCGCGGCGGATGCAGCTTTGGCGTATTGTGTTGCTTAAACAGGGGATAGAAAGGGGAAAAGAATGGTCATAGGCACAACGGAAACAGGCGATGCCGGGCTAGATCTTTCCTGGACGGCAAAAATGGACCGCGTGGATGGCGCGCTGCTGATTACCAAACAGGTTTCAGATGCGTTTATCCAGGCGGTTTTGCCTTTTTCTAGGAAAGTAGTGGTACATGCTACCTGTACGGGATATGGAGGGACTGTACTAGAACCGTATGTACCGCCATATACCTGGCAGTTGGCGCAGGTACGGCGGTTGCTTGCAGAGGGCTTCCCGCCGCGGCAGTTAGTGGTGCGTATTGACCCGTTGATCCCATCGGTACGCGGCTTGATGCGGGCGGGCGCAATTGTCGACGGTATTTGTGATGTGGTATCCCAATTCCGTATCAGTGTGCTGGATATGTATCCGCATGTGCGGGAACGTTTTTTGCGCGCCGGACTGCCGTTGCCGTATGGAAACCGGTTTTCTGCATCCAGCGGGCAGTTTGCCTTGGTGGACCGCTGGCTGCTCCAGCAACGGGGCCAAGGGAAGTTTTCCTGCTGTGCGGAACCAATGCTACAGCATTGTACGCACGAAGGGTGTGTGTCTGATGATATGCTCCAGTGTCTGGGGCTCCAGCCTGACCGGGCATATGGGACGGGGTTTCAGCGCAGGACCTGTACCTGTCTGGGCTGTAAGCGGCAGCTTTTGCCAAAAAAAGGGCGGTGTGTACAT
Organism: uncultured Clostridia bacterium; assembly: GCA_937959315.1. Taxonomy (GTDB): domain Bacteria; phylum Bacillota; class Clostridia; order UMGS1810; family UMGS1810; genus CALGRC01. The sequence goes on from CALGRC010000225.1 coordinate 16,327, forward strand.
GGCTGCTTGTATTGCTATTGGAAAGATGAAACCGCAGGGGGATGATCCCCCTGCGGTTTCATTTTGCCTGCACAAAGGTTCCCGAATTTAGAGAAATTCAATAAAACTTTAATGATACTGTAATGATATGGTTGTTGTTTTGTAACATACAATATGGTATAGTATGGTTACAGGGGAATATTTCGGGCATAAGGCGTTTTTGATAGAACCGCAGTTTTGGGAGGTGTCAAGATGAAACAAAATGGTAAAAAATTCATCGCATGGATAGCAGCAATTGGTATGCTGCTTTCTGCTGGGGGATTTACAGTGTTTGCCGGCCAGCCGCTGATGCCGTTGGCCCCGGCGCAGACGTCAGCCGAGTCCCAGCCGCCGGCGGCAGGGCAGTTGCCGTCTGAGCCGCAG
>CALGRC010000226.1 GCA_937959315.1 uncultured Clostridia bacterium
TTTTTCTTCCATCACGCCCACCAAATCCAATATAACCGCATTAAGCGCATCGTCCTCTAACCCGGATTTTTGAAATTGGATGGAAAACCCCATCCGGTTTGTCACCAACGGGCGGCCATACCGGTCTAAAATTTCCCCGCGCGGCGCAGGAAGCGGCATGTTGCTCACCAGCCGGTTTTCCGACTGCTGCCGGTAATCGCCGCCCTGCACAATCTGCAATTTGGTCAGCCGCACCACAATACCCAGCAGCGCAGCGCATACCAGTAAAATGATAATATTTGTCCGGTTCCGGAACCATTGCACCCCTGCCGCCCCCTTTTTAAAAACCCTTGATTTTTTCTGCGCCCAGCCGTTTAGACAAAAAGTACAGCGGCACGGCGCATACGGCATTGTACAACGCGCCAACCAAGATGACGTGCAGCATAAGGTACCCCACATCGACGCCGCCAAAGATGAAAAAATTGAAAAACCCATAGGCAAGCTGATATACAACCGTCACACAAAAAGCCGCCGCAACCGATACATACAAGTTGCCGCGGAAAAAATTATTGCCAAAAACAGACGCGCCCAGTCCCACATAGAGCATGAGTACGCCGTGAAACCCAATCAGCCGGCCGCCAGTCAAATCTAACAGCAGCCCTGCCGCCATACCAAAAGCGGCCGCCGGTATCGGCCGGTCGGTCAGGCACCGGCACAACACAAACACCAATACAAAATCGGGCGCCACTCCCAAAACGGCAATATGCGCGCCCAGCGTGGTCTGCAAAATGAGCAGCACAAGCAAAGCCAGATAGGAAAAAAACAGCCTCATCCTTCCCCGCCTCCCGCCTGCGCGGCGGCCAGCGCCGACCCCTTCATCACAAACACCTCGCTGAGCCGGTCAAACTCCACCGCCGGCTCTACCACCGCCCGCTGGGATACCCCGCCCGCATCAACAGACACTTCCCGGACCTTCCCAATGTACAGCCCGGGCGGATATATCCCGCCCAAACCGGACGTTTCCACATAATCGCCCGCCGTCACATTGGCATCCCTGCGCAAGTATACAAAGGCACACAAACCCTCATTCTGCAATTTCAAATCGCCCTCTACCACGCCGGTGTCGCCCGTGCGCTTGATGGCAGCGCCTGCCGACGATGTGGAATCGATGATGGACTGTACCTTCGCCCAGGTAGTACCCACCTCGTATACCGAGCCCACCAGCCCCTCGGTCGTCACCACAGCATCCCCCTGTGCAATCCCGTGGCTGGTGCCTTTGTCAATGGTAAAGGTCAAAAACCAATTCCCCGCGTCTTTGGCTATGACTTCCGCAGCTTCCATATCATAAGCGGTTTCCCGTTCCTGCATATCCAGCATGGCGCGCAAACGGGTGTTTTCCTTCTTCAGTTCCTCGGTTTCCCGCACTTCGCTTTCCAACAGGTCCACCTGCTCTTTGAGCTGCCGGTTTTCATCTTCATACCGCCGCATATTGGCAATGGAGCCAAAAAATCCTTCCACACCGCCAATGACTGCCGAAATCCCCTTTTGCACCGGCGAAATAACCACACCCAGCACGTCGCTGACAAAATTGGACTTCGCAGACGGGATGGTGGACAGCGCCATCAGCACCACCAATAAAACGGTGATGCCAATCAGGATGATTTTCCATTTATTGCGTTCAAAAAACGACATCCTGCCTATCCCCTACGCCCCACATCCGGCCTAATTTTTCTTTGTATTAATCAACACTTTTTTGAGTGTCTCAATATGCTCCAGCACCTTCCCCGTTCCCAGAACCACACAGTCCAGCGGGGTTTCCGCCACATTGACCGGCATGCCGGTTTCCCGTTCTATGAGTTTATCCAGCCCGCGCAGCAGCGCGCCGCCGCCGGTCAAAGTAATCCCGCGGTCCATAATATCCGCCGACAGCTCGGGCGGCGTTTTCTCCAACGTAGACTTTATCGCATCGATAATGCTCATCACCGGCTCGTCCAGTGCCTGCCGGATTTCACCCGATGAAATGGTAATGTTTTTGGGAAGCCCTGTCACTAGGTCGCGCCCGCGCACCTCCATGGTTTCCTCCGGTTCCAGCGCAAATGCCGACCCAATGGAAAGCTTAATTGCCTCTGCCGTGCGCTCGCCGGTCATTAGGTTGTATTCCTTCTTGATGAAATTAATAATGGCCTCGTCAAACTCGTCGCCCGCCACGCGCAGCGACTTGCTGGTGACAATCCCGCCCAAGCTGATAACCGCCACCTCGCTGGTGCCGCCGCCAATGTCCACCACCATACTGCCGGTGGGCTCTTCAATGGGCAAATCTGCGCCAATGGCCGCGCTCATGGGTTCCTCTATCAAATAGACCTCCCGCGCGCCCGACTGGAGCGTTGCTTCTTCCACGGCGCGTTTTTCCACCTCGGTGACGCCCGACGGTACGCAGATAATGACCCGCGGCTTGAAAAACCCGCCGCCCGGCTGCGCCTTTTGAATAAAATACTTGAGCATGGCCTGCGTCACTTCAAAATCTGCAATGACCCCATCTTTCAGCGGCCGGATGGCAACAATGTTGCCCGGCGTACGTCCCAGCATTTCCTTAGCGTCGTCGCCGACTGCCAGCACCTGCCCGTTTTCCTTGTTGATGGCCACCACCGACGGCTCGTTGACAATAATGCCCTTGCCCCTGACATGGACCAGCGTATTGGCCGTCCCCAGGTCGATTCCAATATCCCGTTTCATCTGTACTGTCCAAACTCCTCTCACCATGTAAAGTCAAATTCCTGTCTTAGCAATGTAAACAGCGTACACAGCGGCAATCCTACCACATTGCTGTAGTCGCCCGTCACGCCAGTGACAAACAAAGCCCCGCGCTGCTGGATACCATACGCGCCCGCCTTGTCCATCGGCTCGCCAGTCGCGATATATTCTGCAATTTCCTGCCCGGAAAGCGGCCGGAACCGCACCAGTGTCCGCTCAGAACGGCAGACCGTACGCATATCCCCCGCGTCGCACACGGCAATGCCGGTATATACCTCGTGTTCCTGCCCGCTCAAAAGCGACAGCATACGCGCTGCGTCCGCCGCATCTTTAGGCTTTCCCAAAATTTCACTTTTAAACGCCACCACCGTATCGGCGCCAATCACCAGCTCGCCCGCGCCGTGCCCCTTGGCAGCCGCAGTGCATTTGAGCATGGCCAGCTCCTGTACATACAGCGCCGGAGCCAAACCGCGCGGCACCACGCTTTCATCCACATCCGGCACATCCACCGCAAACGGCACGCGCACATGTTCCAAAAGCTCCCTGCGGCGCGGCGATGCCGACGCCAAAACCAACCGCCTATGCAAGCTCAGCCACGCCCCTTTCCCGTTAAAATGCCAACCACCTGTCGGGTACACAGCCCGGTTGCCGTGCCGGCAACCACCGACAGCAGCAGCAAAAACGCCCAGTAGGGCAGCAGCGCAGGGGTTTGCAGCAGCAAAAACGCCACCGCCACCTGCCCGGTATTGTGCAGGGCCGCACCCAGCACACACACGCCGACCGGCGACAGGCGCTCTTTCCCAAGCCGCACCGCCGCCGCCATACCCAGCCCCGACAGCACCGCCCCGGCCAGGCTGTATGGCAGCGCAGATATGCCGCCCGTCAAAAAAGAGCCAACCACCGCACGCACCACTGCCACCAAAAGGGCAGCCGGCGCGCCATATACATACAGCGCTGCGGCAGTGACTACATTGGCCGCGCCCAGCTTGCCGCCCGGTATGGCCGGCAGCAGGGGCAGCAGCCCTTCTGCCGCCTGTATGGCCACACCCACTGCCGTGAGCACCGCCACCGTCACCAGCGTTTTCGTATCCCGCCGCATCAATAGGCCACCCCATCTACAGAGCCCGCACCCGTCAGCCGCACCACCAGCCGGTTTGGCAGGCAAATGAGCGACTGCCCGGGCTGGGTAATCCACCCGGCGCGCACATCCAATTTGTCCGGGCAGTCCGCATCGGCCACCCGTGCGCCCTCCCGCGTAATCTCTACCCTATTATACCCAAATTCCGTCTGGATTTCAACGGCTTTTGCGGATTTTATTTCATTTAATGGATATACGGCGTACAGCCTGCCGTCCACCGTGATTTCCACCTGCCGTGCGCCGCCCGAAAACCCGCTGGCATATGCAAAAAGCAGCAAAACCGCCAGCAGCACACAGCCCAGTATCACGCCAATGTCCGCGCGCCGGACGCCCGCCCTCACGTGCGCCCCGTCGAGCCAAAGCCGCCCGCACCCCGCGCCGTCTCGTCCAGCGCCTCCACCCGGGCAAAGGACGCATGCGCCACCTCCAGTATTACCATCTGCGCAATGCGCTCCCCCGGCTCTATGGTATAGGGGGTATCGCTCAAGTTCACCAGTCCTACTTTGAGTTCCCCGGTGTAGTCGCTGTCAACCACCCCCACACAGTTGGACAGCGTGACGCCGTGTTTGACCGCCAGCCCGCTGCGCGCAAACAAAAACGCGCCGTACCGCCTATCCGGCAGCTTGATCGCAATGCCGGTCGGGATGGCCGCCCGCCCCAGCGGCTTTAACGTCACCGGCGCGTCAATACACGCCTTTAAATCCATCCCGGCCGCGCCGTCGGTGGCATAATAGGGCTGCTGTGCGCCGTCGGCCAAATATTTGATTTTGATTTCCAATTCCATCCGCCTACACTCCTCTGTAATAATGTCCCCGCGTATAGCCGCCCGCCCGTTTGCGCGCGGTGCGGTAATCCTCCAAAACCGCCTCTAGTTCCGCAGCGGTTTCCACCGTAAACAAAAACCGCCCATAGGCAAGGCCGGCGCCGGCAAGCTCCTGCATCCGGTCAGCCATATACAGCGGCGCCGCATTGTAAATAACGCTTACGCACCGCCCTTTTTCAGGCAGCACAGGGAATTCCATCCCCTTGCGGTCGCGCAGAACATAAAACCCGCCGCACCCGCACCGGCCGGCCGCTGCCTTCCACGGGCAGTGCCGGGTGGTCATAACCGGCAAACGCCCATAGATGACAGCCTCCGCCGGTATTTCCTTGGAAATGCCGCAAACCTCCGCAAGCGTCAGCTCGGGCGACAGGCAAACGCTGCCCAGCCCCAGATGCGCCCACTCCCGCATAGAAGCAGAATTAAAAGTGTTCATGGCATAGCCCGCATGGCGCATACCGCAGGATATTTCCAGCTGCGACAGGCTGGACAGTTCTACCCGCCTGCCTGCAAGCCTGCCCGGTTCCACGCCATCCCACGCCACGGCGGGCAATTTCACCCACACTTCCGGCAGCTCCTGCAAATCGGGGCAATCCGCCCACACCGCATAGGGCACGTACAGCCGTGCAAACCCGCGCCCGGCAAGCTGCCGCGCCTGTGCGGCCGTGCATACCTCCGCCGTGCCCTGCATAGGGCCGCCATAGCGGGTATGCGGCAAAGCAATGCGCGGCGGCTGCACCGGCGGGCGGCCAACCGCCGTCCGCTGGCTGCAAAGCTGCCCCGCCGCCTCCCGCCGGACGGCATTGAGCGCCCGCATGGGCAGGCTGGCAGCTTCCTCCAGCCGGATTTCCAGCCCTTCCAGCACAAACGGCGTGCCGCCCAGCTTCCCTAGCTGTTCCCGCACCCGTCCCTCTGATAAAGGCAGCGTCCTGGCGGGCTCGGCTATCTCGCCGTATGCCAAAGCCCGGTGGCCGGCGCCGTCCCACAGCTCCAATGCCAGCGGACGGCCCACAGCGATTTCCACCCGTCCAAAAACAGGCACCTTCCGGGTGTTTGCAAGCGGTCCCGCCGCCGCCCCGCCATGCAGATGGTCGTTGTGCGTCTCGTAGCACAAAAACGCCCGGCCGCGATCCCCGCCGAAATACCCGCGCGAAAACGTCCCGCCGCGGGAAAACGCCTCCTCCAGCGCCCGGCGGTCAGCGTCCTCAACCCGCCCGCCATGGCGGTATTTGTCATAAATGCGCGTCACCGTGCCCACATAGGCCGGGCCCTTCATGCGGCCTTCTATTTTGAGCGATGTAACCCCCATTTTTTCAAGCTCTGCCATATCGCCAACCAGGCATTGGTCCTTGGGGCTGAGCCAATAGCGCTTTCCCGGCCCGGCAGCCCGCCCGGCCCCGTCCAGCACGGTATAGGGCAGGCGGCAGGGCTGCCGGCAGGCCCCGCGGTTGCCCGAGCAGCCGCCCAAAAGCGAGCTCAGCAGGCACTGCCCCGAATAGCTGACGCACAGCGCGCCATGAACAAACACCTCGGTTTCCATATCGGTATGCGCGCAGATATATGCAATCTGCGCAGCCGTCAGCTCCCGCGCCAGCACTACGCGGGAAAAGCCAAGATTCTGCGCCTGACGCACCCCCGCCAGGCAGTCGATGGTCATCTGCGTGCTGGCATGCAGCGGCACCTGCGGCACATGCTCCCGCAGCAGCGCGGCGGCGCCCGCATCCTGCACAATGAACGCATCCGCCCCCGCGTTGGCGCAAAAGGCCGCAAAGTCCAGCATGCGCTGCAATTCCCCGTCGTGCAGCAGGGTGTTTAGCGTCACATGCACCTTGGCCCCGCGCAAATGCGCGTATTGGATACCCCGCACCAGCTCATCATCCGAAAAGTTCACGGCATGTTTGCGCGCACCAAAATCAGACCCGGCCAAATAGACCGCGTCTGCCCCGTTTTCCACTGCCGCCTGCAATGCCGCCATCCCGCCCGCCGGCGCCAACAGCTCCATTTCTACTGCCCTTTCCTGGCCAGCTCAATTTTGAGCCGCTGCACCTCGTCGCGCAGGTAGGTATTTTCTTCCTTTAGCCCTTTGGCTTCGCTGTGTGCGCGGAATGCCTCTTCCCTGCACTTTTTCAGCTCCGCCTGGGTGTCGTCCAGCAGCGCTTTGGCCTTGTGGTATTCGTCGCTCATGTTAATTGCCGCCAGCACCGATACCTTTGCGGTGGAAAGCGCCGTGCCAACCCCAACTTCGCGCATTTTCCGGTCTACATACAGGCAGACCTTCTGAATATACTCCTCGCTCTCGGTGCCGACAAGGGTGTAATCTGTGCCATAGATCCGTACGGTGGTTTTGGTTTTTTCTTCCATCGACCGCGCCCCTTTTCCATTCGCCTTTCCATCTATATGGATTGCCCCCATTATATCACACATTGCCCCGCTTGCATAGGGGCGGCGGCGAAATTTTCACCCAGCGGCACACAACCGCCCCGCCAGCCATATACTACAGGGAAAGGGGCTGGTCGTCATGGGGTTGTTGTTGCTGCTGGGCGCCGCGTTAAGCTTGGACGCGCTGGGGATCGGCGTCAGCTACGGGCTGCGGGATATCCGCATGGGGTGGCGGGCGCAGGCGGTCATTGGCGTGCTCACCTTTTTGTATACCATGGCCGCCGCGCTTTTGGGCAGGCAGCTTCTGGCAGTCATCCCGCCGCAGGCAGCCAGCGGAATCGGCATTGCCCTGCTGTTTGCCATGGGGATATTCGTCATCTGCTCCAGCCTGAAAAAGGGCAGGGAACCGGAAAACAGCCCTGCCCCCAGCGGGGAACGCACCATCGCCAGCATGGTCATCCGCAGTGTCGGCATTACCATCCGCATCATCAAAAACCCCGCGGCATGCGATTTAGACCGCTCCAACAGCATATCGGTGCCCGAAGCGGCCTACCTGGTGCTGGTGCTGTGTTTAGACAGCATGGGCGCGGTCGTCGGCACGGCGCTCACCGGCGCGCATGTCACGCTGCTGCCGGTGCTTACCGCGCTGTTCCAGCTATTATTTTTAAACGCCGGGCTGCTGGCCGGCAAACGGCTGACGCAAGCCCGCTGGGCGGACAGCAAATGCGTCATGGTGCTGCCCGGCGTCATTTTAATCGCCATCGGGCTGCTGCGTATCCTCTCTTAGCGCTTCCAGCGGGTTTTCGCGCAAAACCTCCAGCGCCGCTTCCATAGCGCGGGCCATAGCCTCTGCCTCCTGCCTGCTCAGTTGGCTGGGCGCCGGGTTGGGGATATCGCTCAGGCCCAGCAGGTAGTCGGCCGACACACGCAGTTTTGGCACCAGCGCGCACAGGTCGTTGGCGTTTGGCAAAAGTGCGCCGCGCTCCATAGACACAATGCGGTCCTTATCCAGGCCGCACACATCGGCCAGCTCTTGCTGGGACAATTCCTAGAATTCGCGGATTTTCCGAATCCGAAACGGGGTTAGTTCTGACATCACATATCACCTCATGATAATTAATATACAAAATGTCTTACATACAGTTTTTGCGTTTTGCTATATACTATCATATCATAAGGCAACCGCTTTGAAAGCAAGCATTTTTGCAAACATTTTTGAGTGTATCCAGCAACTTATTTTACATATATAATAGATTGCAGAGGTGAAGTGCCGTGTTACATATTGAATGGAACGAACCAAAGGTAACCAAAACTTTTCGTTTGCCAGAAAACTTGGCAGAAAAGCTTGGTAAGATTGCGGCGCAAAAAAATACATCCATAAATCAAGTTGTTATCCAATGCTTATCCTATGCCGTTGAGCATATTGACGATTCCGAATAAATCCGCGGGGACACCCCGCACCCCGCCTTCGAAGCTACGCTCCGCACCTTTTTGTTCCTTTCTCCTTTGAGAAAGGAACCGAAAGAAAAACCGGGGGAAGTTTCGATTCTTCCCCCGGTACCCCCTTCACCGACCCTGCCGGGGGCAGATATGCTACGAAGAAAAACCCAGATAGCCAACAGTTTTCGGCTACCTGGGTTTTGTTTTTGCTTCAAAGCGTTACCCACCCCGCGGAGCGGTCGTTTGTGGGGTCCGGGGGAATCGAAACCCCCGGCGCTTTTGGTTACTTTTGGCGTACAAAAGTAACCGCCTGCCGCGCGCAGCGGCAAATGGGGGTTTGGGGGACACCCCCAAGGTTTTCCCGCGGCGCGCAGCGGCAACTTCACGCACCCTTTTGCGTGTTTTTAAATACCACTACTTCTACCGAGCGCGTCAGCACATCGGTATAGCTGAATGTCATGCGCCGGTCGGCCTTGCCCTCTTCTTCCCGGTCGAGCTTGATGACAAAAATACTCGGATAGGTGTTTTCTATGATGCCGCGTTTCACAATCCGTTTTTTCCGGCCGCGCTTGGCCGTGAGCTGCACTTTCCGGCCCACAAACCCTTCCAGGCTCTGCTTTATCTGGTCCAACTGTGTCCGTTCCTGCATCCGCCATCACCTCATTTTAATATGTTTTAGTATACCACATTTTCACTGTCCTGTCAAATAAAATTATATATTATAGCAAATCGCACAGCAAAAGGCAACCCTTTTTTTCAAAATTTAATGTAAATTTGATATCCCCGGCCGTTTTTTATCTTTTCCAATTCCCAGCAATATTATCCGTGTATAATCGGCGGTTTTTGTTCAAATACTGTAACAAAGGAGTGGACTGCCATGAAACCAAATTTTTTCCTTTACCGCGAACCCAAGCGGCGGTATAAATTCCAACTGGACGAAAACCAGTTTGACGGGCAGCAGCCGCAAAAAAAAGAGCAGCCAGCGCCGCCCAAGCAGGTATACCCCGATATCCAAAAAAACCTGGCCGTCGCCAAAGAAGTGCTTACCCTGCCCAAAAACGGCGATATCATCCTGCGCGAATTTGACATTGTGCTAAAAGGCCAAACCCTGCACGCCTTTTTGGTGTATGCCGACGGCATGTGCCGCACCGATTCCATCAACGAATGTATTTTAAAGCCGTTTGCCTACTTAAAAAACGAGCAGCCGCCCGCCGGCATGCCCCTGCAAAATTTTTTGCTCCAACAGCTGCTGCCCCAGTCGCAGGCAAAGGTACTGTCCGACCCCATGAAGCTGCTCTCAGGCGTCAATTTTGGTTCGTGCGCGGTGTTTGTCGACACCCTCACCGTCGGATACCTGCTGGACGTCAAAGGCTGGGAGCACCGCACCATCAGCACCCCCAAAAACGAAGCGGTGATCCAGGGCCCGCACGAGGGGTTCAACGAGATGATCCGCTGCAACACCGCGCTGCTGCGCAAATCGCTCAACACGCCAAACCTGGTGATGGAAAACATCGCGCTGGGCAAGTCCAGCCAGACCCCGTCCGCCATCTGCTACCTGAAGAACGTCGCCAACGACCAGCTGGTAGAGGAAGTGCGCCACCGGCTAAGCAAAATTGACGTACAGTATATTTTATCTTCACTGGATGTAGAACAATATATCGAGGAGGCCACCTACCTGCCGGTGCCGCAGATTGCCACCACCGAACGCCCCGACCGGGTGTGCCAGGCGCTGGTAGAGGGGCGGGTGGCCATCATTGTCAACGGCAGTTCGCATGTGCTCATTGTGCCAACGACACTATTTGATTTGATTGCCTCGCCGGAGGATTCCTACCTGCGCTTCCCGTTTGCGGTGCTCATCAAAATCATCCGCATCCTGGCCATCGTGCTGGCGCTGTTTGCCCCCGCGGTGTTCATCGCCATCACCAACTTCCACCAGGAACTCATGCTGACCGATATTTTGTTTGCCATCGCCTCGTCGCGGGCGGCAGTGCCCTTCCCGTCCATTGTGGAACTGCTGCTCATGGAGCTGTCGTTTGAGCTGATAAAAGAAGCGGGCGTGCGGGTGCCCGGCCCGGTGGGCTCCACGCTGGGCATTGTCGGCGGCCTGATCCTGGGGCAGGCGGCGGTGTCGGCAAATATCGTATCCCCCATCATGATCATTGTGGTGGCGGTCACCGGCATTGCGTCCTTTGCCATCCCCAGCTATTCGCTGTCCTTTTCCTTCCGGTTTACCCGGTTCCTGTACACCGCGGGGGCGGCAATTGCCGGCTTTTTAGGGATTTTTACCGTATTTTTCATCAATACCATGCTTATCATCAACACCCAGTCGTTCGGCGCGCCCTATGCCGCGCCCATTGCGCCGCGCACCCGCGGCAGCATTGCGGCTGTGCTGTTTGACGCGCCCATTTGGAAAAAAGACCGCCGGCCCGACTACCTCAACCCCAAGGACCCGGCGGAAAAAGCAAAAATCAGCCGCAAATGGCTGCGTGACAAATAAGGAGGGCAAACCATGCACATCGGAGAACGGGAAGCCAAATGGCTGATGATTGTATTATTTTTATCCAAGCTCCTGTTTATGGGGGTGCGGCAATATGTCGCAGGCGGCGGCACGGCCGCGTGGATCCAGGCGGCGTGGTGCGGTGCGGCGGCGCTGGCCGTCTTTGCGGTCCTAAGCCGGCTCTACCGGCAGTTTGAGGGGCGCGGGCTGTTTGATTTGACCGAGTACGCCTTCGGCGCGCCGGGGCTCAAGCTCATCGGCGCCGCCCTGTTCCTGCTCATCACGGTAGACACCGCTATGCTGCTGCGCATGTACGCCGACACCATTGCCTCCATCACCCTATCCACCTCGCCAGCCTTCTATATCATGCTGTTTTTGCTGGCCGCTATCATCGTCAGCGCGCTGGCAGGGGTGGAAGCCGTCGCCAAATACAGCTATGTCGCCGGTATTTGCATTGTCGCGCTGCTGGCCGTCCTGTTTGCCATGGATGTGCCGAATCTGCACACCGAAAACATCCTGCCCATCCTGGGCAACGGCCCCAAAGCGCTGCTGACCGGCATCGGCGGGGCAGACATCTATGCCGACATGCTGTTTTTATTCTTTTTAACCCCCTACCTATCCAAGGACGGCGCCTACCGGCGCGCAGGCTACAAGGCCATCGCCGTTGGGGCGGCCGTCATTGTGCTCACCACGCTGGTGTACACCCTCAATGTGCCCTACCCGGCGTCGGCGGAATTTACCCTGCCAGTGCTGGAAATCTCCAGCGCCATCAGTGTGGACGTCATCTTCCAGCGGGCCGAATCCATCTTCCTGGTGCTGTGGATTTTTTCCGGCTTCCTGTCGCTGGGCGCGCTCTTTTGCTTTGCGCTGTTTGCATGCAAAGAGACCTTCCATCTGCAAAACCACCGGGCGGTCATCGGCGCGCTGGCCGTCATTGTCACAGCCCTGGCCATGACAGCGGGTAATTTCAGCGAATACCAGTGGTTTTACATCAAATTCCACCAGGGCTTTACCATTGCGGCTTTTGTGCTGCCCATTTTCATCTTTACCGCCGCGCGCATCCGCCGCCGGCTGCAAAAAGGAGGGGACCGCCATGAAAAACAAACTGTTTAGCCTGCTGCTGGTACTGCCGCTTTGCTTAGGGCTCGCCGGCTGCCGCGACCGCAGCGAAATTGACGACATGGCTTATGCGGTAGCCATAGGTGTAGAACATGGCGAAGACAGCCAGCTTGCGCTCACCTTTGCTTTTGCCGACCCGGCCAAAGTCAACGGGGGCGGCGGGGAAAGCGGTGGGAGCGGGGACGAGAGCCCGCTCAAAACCCTCACTGTCGGCGCACCGGACATCTTTTCGGGAAGCGATATCATCTCCGCTTCCATTGGCAAACAAGTGAACCTGTCCCATTTAAAGCTGCTGCTCTTTTCCAAAGAAATTGCCGCTGCCGGCATCGCCAGCTACGCGGACGGTTTTATGCGCAATTTAAAAGTACGCCCGCGGATTCTGCCTGCCGTAACAGACCAGCCGCGGGCGTACATTGAACAAATTGTCCCCAGCTTTGAGGGCAATCCCGAAAAATTTTTAAACCAATTGCTTGAAAAAGGCGCTTCCCAGTATGTACCCGGCACCACCCTATACGACCTTTACACCGCTTCCATGCTGCCCGACCGCGGCATGACGCTGCCAATCCTTTCTGCCGCTGAAGGCGGGCAAACGGAAAACGAATCCAACGCGCAAAAAGAGGGGAGCGGCGACCAGCGTGCCCAGCCAGCCTCCCCGGCCGCACAATCGCTGGCTGTTTTCCGAAACGGCAAAATGGTAGGCGAATGTACCCAGCCCTTTTACTACCAGCTTCTGACCGGGCAGTTAGATGACGCGCACATCACATTGCCCGGCGCACCGGGCGAACACGCGGTTTTCCGCGTGGAAAGCGCAAAAAAACCGCATGTAGAAGTCACCCTGCAGGACGGCGTCCCGCACATTGCTATCCACATACAGGTGGACTGCCAGATTATCGCATTGGAAAACCATGCAGTAACCGAACACGACTACCAGCAGCTGCAAGCGCAGCTCGAAACCTATTTACAGCAGCAAGCGCAATCGTTTGCCCTGCAAACAGCCAGGGAATACCAAACCGATATCTGCGGTTTTTCTGCCGCCGCCAAACGGCAGTTCCTCACCCTGCCTGCATGGGAAAACTACCGTTGGGCCGAGCATTATCCAGCGGTAGAATTTACCATCCAAACCGATGCAGCCATCACCCGTTCCGGCCTGGTGCAGCGCGAAGGGAGGGATTCCCGTTGATTTGGGTTGAACTTCTGTTTTTCCTCATAGCGGCGGCCATTGCCATATACACCGCCAGCTATGGGGTTTGGGAATGGAAGCAGGGCAACCGGACGGGCGCAGCCGCAATTTATGTGCTGAGCCTCGCCGCAGCGGCGCTGCCGGCCTTGCGACTGCTGGTCTGACCGCCCGTTTAAAAATCATATGTCCCTTCCAGTCCTATGTAAAAGTCATTTTATGTACTTGGGCGAGAAGCAAACTAGCAATCTGTCTTTCCTCGTACGCCGTACTTTTTGTAATACGCATTGATAAGCTTGTCCAGTTTACAGCTTATACGATAAAGTTTTTTATGATCGAGGGCATTTTTTGCTGCCAAAATGTTAAGTTGCCGCCGTACGAGGAAGATTCGGAATTTCAGCATAAAAATCACCTCAAACAAATTTTACCTTATCACAGCAAAATTGTCAAGAAATTACTAGTATTTTAACATTTTTGTAATATTAAACCAAAATGTGACAGCATATGACATATGATGACGGGATTCCGCACCAAACGTCACCCAATATATTCCAGTTTTTCTAATAATTCGGTAAAATAAGATGGCGGTTGCTGTTCAAATTCGTAATATTTCCCAGTTCTGGGATGCACAAACCCAATTTTTTTTGCATGCAGCGCCTGCCCGGGGAGATGATAAGGGTTGCGTTTATCCCCATACACCCTATCCCCTAAGATAGGATGCCCCAAGTAAGCCAAATGTACCCGGATTTGGTGGGTCCGGCCGGTTTCCAGCCGGCACTGTACATAATCTGCGCCGCCGAGCTGCCGTAACACAGTAAAATGCGTAACCGCCGGCTTGCTGTTTTTCTCTGTCACCGCCATTTTCACCCGCGAGGCGGGATGCCGCCCGATGGGCGCGTCAATTTTGCCCGCCGCTGCCGGCAAATGCCCGCTGACGATGCAAACATATTCCCGCACCACCGTTTTGTCCTTAATCTGTGCCGACAGCGACTGGTGCGCCAACTCTGTTTTGGCCACCAGCAGCAATCCCGACGTATCCTTGTCAATGCGGTGGACAATCCCCGGCCGCGCCGTCCCCCCAATGCCGGTTAACGAGCCGCCGCAGTGATAGAGCAGGGCATTTACCAGCGTCCCATGGTAATTGCCCGGCGCAGGGTGTACCACCATGCCCTGGGGTTTGTTAACCACCAGCAAATCGTCATCCTCGTATACAATGTCCAGCGGGATTTGCTCCGGCTGGGCGTCCAGCGGCTCGGGCGCAGGCACCCGCACTTCCACCACATCGCCCGCTGCCACCCGGTAGCTGGCCTTCTGCGCCCTACCGTTGACCAGCACATCGCCGTCTGCTATCAATGCTTGTATCCGGCCGCGGGTCAGCCCTTCTATATGAATGGCCTTGTCCAACCGTTCGCCGCCCGGTCCGCACACCATCCGGTAAGTATCCATCCCATTCCCTCCCTGTTAAAAAAATCCCCCGCACAAACCGGGGGATTTTGCATTCACAATTACTCTTTATCGTGTAAAAACAGCACATACAATACCAATAATCCTACGCCGCATACCACACAGATATCCGCTACGTTAAATACCGGGAAATCTATCAGATCAAAGGAAAACAAATCCACCACATACCCGCGCAGCACACGGTCAATCAAATTGCCCAGCGCGCCGGCGTAGATAAGCGCCAGCGATACCCGCAGCAGCTTATTTTCCGGCCGCTTTTTCCATAGGTAAACCGTCAGCCCGGCCAGCACCAGCACCGTCAGCCCAATCAGCAGCCAGCGGCTGTTTTGCAGCATGCCAAACGCCGCCCCGCGGTTTTCCAAATAAGCCAGCGAAAACACGCCGTCCCACACCGGGATGCGCTCCAGCGGCTGCAATCCTGTAACGGCCCAGTATTTCACCGCCTGATCTATAGCCGTCAGCAACACCGTCAAAAGTACAACCACTCTGGCACCCCCTAATGCTTGATACTGTCCAGCAGATAAACTATCACCGCAAACACCGCCGCTATCACCAAAACGCCAATGATAAACAGGGCAAGCGGCCGGCCGTTATACACAAAATCGTCTAACATAGCGCTTGCTCCAGCCGCGCAATGCCGTCCCGCACACGGGCCAGCGTCTCCTCCCGGCCCAAAATGGCGGCCAAATCCACCCCGCCGCCCGGCGTAAACGCCTTGCCGCTGACTGCGACGCGCAGCGGCCACAAAACCAGGCCGTTCTTGACACCCAGCCGCTCAATCAACGCAAACAGCGCGTTGTGTACAGTTTCCAGCGTCCAGTCGGTCACACCCTCTAGTACCGGCAAAATTTCCCGCAGCGATTGCAGCGAATTTTCCGGATTGGTTTTCATCTTTTTGTGGGTATAAAGCGATATATCGTAGTCGGGCAGCGCGTCGATAAAATCAATCTGCTCCGGGATATCGCAAAACCGCTCGGTGCGGTCGTGCAGCAGCGAACACAGCAGCATATGGTCTACCGGACGTTTCACCGCCTGATCGAGGTACGGCTTGGCATGCTGGTAAAATTCCTCCACTGTCAATTTGCGGATATACTCGCCGTTCATCCACGAAAGCTTTTTCTCGTCAAAAATGGCCGGCGACTTGCTAATGCCAGAAACATCAAACGCCGCAACCAGCTCATCCAGCGTAAATACCTCCTGTTCGCCCTTTGGCGCCCAGCCCAGCAGCGCAATATAGTTGACAATCGCTTCTTTTAAATAGCCCTTGTTGATAAAATCTTCATACGATGCATCCCCTTCCCGTTTGGACAGCTTTTTGCCATTGTCCTTCAGGACCGGCGACACATGGATATAGGTGGGGATTTCCCACCCAAACGACTGGTAAAGCAGGTTGTATTTGGGCGTGCTGGACAAATACTCGCTGCCCCGGATGATGTGCGTAATGTGCATCAAATGGTCATCCACGACATTGGCAAAGTTGTAGGTGGGCAACCCGTCCGATTTTAACAGCACGTTGTCGTCCAGCGTGGCGTTTTCCACCGTGATATCGCCAAACACCTCGTCGTGGAAGGTGGTTTTCCCATGCGGGTCAATCTTTTGGCGGATGACATACGGGATGCCCGCCGCCTTTTTCTCTTCAATTTCCTCTTTGGACAGCCCCTTGCAGTAGCCGTCATATTTGGGGGTCATGCCGCGGGCGGCCTGCGCCTCCTTAAGCTTGTCCAGCCGCTCCTTGCCGCAAAAGCAATAGTACGCCCCGCCCAGCTCCACCAGCTTTTCGGCGTACTGCCGGTAAATATCCCGCCGCTCGCTTTGGATATACGGCCCGTATGGCCCGCCGATGTCCGGCCCCTCGTCGTGGATAAGCCCCGTTTCCTTCATGGTGCGGTAAATCAGATCCACCGCCCCTTCCACATACCGCTCCTGGTCGGTATCTTCAATGCGCAAAATGAAGTCGCCGC
>CALGRC010000227.1 GCA_937959315.1 uncultured Clostridia bacterium
TACAGCAACAGACGAGAATGAAAGTTGCAGATAACACTGGTGCAAAAGAACTGATGTGTATCCGCGTTTTGGGCGGAAGCCGCAGGAAATATGCCAATGTGGGCGATGTTGTGATTGCGTCTGTCAAAAAAGCAACGCCCGGCGGTGTTGTTAAAAAAGGCGACGTGGTAAAGGCGGTTGTTGTGCGTTCGGTAAAAGGCCTGCGCAGAAATGACGGCACATATATTAAGTTTGACGAAAATGCCGCTGTTATCATCAGAGACGATAAAAACCCCATCGGTACACGTATTTTTGGGCCGATTGCAAGAGAACTCCGGGAAAAGGAATATATGAAAATATTGTCCCTTGCACCGGAAGTGCTATAAGGAGGTGTCAAGGCTTTGAGAAACAAAGTGAATATCAAAAAAGGCGATACTGTCATTGTGATCTCCGGTAAAGATAAAGGTAAAAAGGGCAAGGTGCTTTCGGTTGACGTAGATGGGCGCAAGTGCATTGTCGAAGGTGTCAATATGGCAACCAAGCATAGGAAACCCCGTTCACAGCGCGATCAGGGCGGCATCATCCATCAGGAGGTTCCGCTGTACTCCTGCAAGGTTATGCATATTTGCAATTCGTGCGGAAAACCGACCCGTATCGGCTACAAGCTGCTGGAAGATGGATCTAAAGTGCGGATGTGCAAGCATTGCCTGGAAGTATTTGAGAAATAACGTTTTCTTAAGAGAGGAGGAGTTTCGCCAATGGCAAGGCTGAGAGATAAATATGAAAGTGACATCAAAGGGAAGCTGGTTGAAAAGTTTGGATATAAAAGTCCGATGCAAATCCCGAAGCTGGAAAAGATCGTAGTCAATATCGGCGTAGGGGAAGCCAAGGACAATGCAAAGGCGCTGGAATCGGCAGTATCCGATTTGGCAGCGATTACCGGGCAGAAGCCGGTTGTAACTAAGGCAAAGAAATCGGTTGCAAACTTTAAACTCAGAGAGGGTATGAACATTGGCTGTAAGGTAACGTTGCGCGGCGATAAAATGTATGAATTTTTAGACCGTCTGTTTTCAGTTGCGTTGCCGCGCGTCCGCGATTTTCATGGTATCAATCCCAATTCGTTTGACGGCCGTGGGAATTATTCGCTGGGTATCAAAGAGCAATTGATTTTCCCGGAAATTGATTATGATAAGATTGACAAAGTCCGTGGTATGGATATTATTATGGTGACAACGGCCAATACCGACGAGGAAGCACGCGAACTGCTGAGCCTCTTTGGCGCGCCGTTCATCAGGGCGTGAGAGGGGGCATTCATAAATGGCTAAGAAATCTATGATTTTGAAGCAGCAAAGAAAACCAAAATATTCGACCCGTGCATACAACCGGTGTAAAATCTGCGGGCGGCCTCACGCGTATCTGCGCAAATATGGTATCTGCCGTATCTGCTTCCGTGAATTGGCATACAAAGGCCAGATTCCCGGCGTGAGAAAGGCCAGTTGGTAAGGGTTCTTTGATAGAAAGACTTAAAAAGGAGGTAGCACAAT
The DNA here is from genome assembly GCA_937959315.1 of uncultured Clostridia bacterium. Taxonomy (GTDB): domain Bacteria; phylum Bacillota; class Clostridia; order UMGS1810; family UMGS1810; genus CALGRC01. The sequence goes on from CALGRC010000227.1 coordinate 1,524, forward strand.
GCAAATCACCGATCCAATCGCTGATATGCTGACACGTATCAGAAATGCGAATGCTTCGAAACATGAATCTGTTGATGTTCCGGCGTCCAAGATGAAAAAGGAAATTGCGCGCATCTTGCTGGACGAAGGGTATATTGCAGGTTATGAAGTGATAGAGGATGGGCTGCAGGGCGTGATTAAAATTACGCTCAAGTACGGCGCGAATAAGCAAAAAGTTATTTCGGGCTTAAAGCGCGTTTCTAAACCAGGTCTGCGGGTATATGCCAGCAAAGAGGACCTGCCAAGGGTTTTGCGCGGTTTGGGCATTGCCATCATTTCCACTTCAAAAGGCATGATGACCGACAAACAAGCCAGAAAAGAGAATGTGGGCGGAGAAGTCCTGGCATTTGTGTGGTAATCGAATAACATTAACAGGAGGTGAACAAAGTTGTCTAGAATAGGCAAGATGCCAATCGAAGTGCCAAACGGCGTAGATGTAAAGATTGGCGCTGAAAACGAGCTGACTGTGAAAGGCTCGAAAGGGACATTGACCAAGCAGCTTCCAAAAGCAATGATAATCAAGCAGGAAGGGAGCCAAATCATTGTAGAGCGGCCGTCGGAAAGCAAGGAACATAAATCTTTGCACGGCCTGACAAGAACGCTTGTCAATAATATGGTGATTGGTGTAACAGACGGCTTTGAAAAGAAACTGGAAATCAACGGTGTTGGTTACCGCTGTGCCAAACAGGGTAAAAAGCTGACGTTGACGCTGGGATTTTCCCATCCGGTTGAGTTTGAAGATACGGCCGATTATACGCTGGAAGCCCCGGATGCAAATACAATTCTAGTGAAAGGGATTGATAAGCAGATTGTGGGCCAGATTGCGGCTGAAATCCGTGAGACACGCCCGCCGGAACCATATAAGGGCAAAGGCATTAAGTATGCAGATGAATTTATCCGCAGAAAAGAAGGAAAGACTGGTGCGAAGAAGTAATTTTAGAAGGGAGCATGTTGGCTTATGATTAACAAGCAGAGCAGCAACGAGCAGAGATTGCGCCGCCATGCCCGTGTCCGCAAGCATGTCAGCGGGACGGCAGAGCGCCCGCGTCTTTGCGTATTCCGCAGCTCGAGCAATATATATGCACAAATCATTGACGATACGGCTGCAAAGACGCTTGTTTCCGCATCCAGTCTGGATAAGGAAATTAAAGCGAATTTGAAAAATGGCGGCAACAAGGAAGCTGCCAAAGAAGTAGGCATGCTAATTGCAAAAAAAGCTCTGGACAAAGGGATAAAACAGGTGGTTTTTGACCGCGGCGGCTATATTTACCACGGACGTGTGGCAGAGCTGGCAGCCGGCGCCCGTGAAGGCGGGTTGGATTTCTAATAAAGGAGGTATGGCGAATTGATGGATAGGATAGATGCAAGTGAATTGGACATCCAGGAAAAGGTTGTCAGTATCAACCGCGTTGCAAAGGTCGTCAAGGGTGGCCGCACCTTCCGGTTTAGCGTTTTGGTGGTCGTAGGCGATGGAAATGGCCACGTTGGTTCGGGCATGGGAAAAGCAGCGGAAATTCCGGATGCAGTCCGCAAGGCCATCGACGATGCAAAAAAGAACATGATTACTGTGCCGATGGTTGGGACTACCATTCCGCATGAAGTGATTGGTGAGTTTGGCGCAGGCCGTGTTTTGTTGAAGCCGGCTGGCGAAGGTACCGGTGTCATTGCGGGCGGCGGCGTCCGTGCAGTTTTGGAATTGGCTGGCGTACGCGATATCCGTACAAAGTCATTGCGCAGCAACAATCCCCGCAATATGGTCAACGCTACCATTGAGGGCTTAAAAGAGCTGAAGGTGGCAGAAGAAGTTGCCAGGCTGCGTGGAAAAACGGTAGAAGAACTGCTTGGTTGACCCCGGGAAAAACGAGTGTAGGAGGGAATTGGTATGGCAAAATTAAAAGTCACCCTGGTCAAAAGCCCGATTGGCTATAAAGATGACCAGATTGCGACAGTTGCCGCACTGGGTCTGAAAAAGATTCGGAGTGAAAAGATCCATGACGATACGCCCCAAATCCGGGGTATGATTCATAAAATCAGCCACCTGGTGAGCGTGGAAGAACTATAAAAAGGAGGTGCCTTGCATGAAGTTATATGAATTGACGCCAAGCGAAGGCGCGACCAAAGACAGCAAACGCAAAGGGCGCGGTCATGGCAGCGGCAATGGCAAAACGGCCGGGCGCGGCCACAAGGGGCAGAATGCCCGCAGCGGCGGCGGTGTACGGCCGGGTTTTGAAGGCGGGCAGATGCCCATTTACCGCCGGCTGCCGAAACGCGGTTTTACCAATGTGTTTGCTTTGGAATATGCAGAAGTGAAAATTTCTGATTTGAACCGGTTTGACGACGGTGCGGTTGTAGATGCGCAGGCGTTGAAAGATGCCGGTGTTATCAAGAAGGTGTGCGACGGTATCAAGGTTTTGGGGAACGGCGACTTGAAAAAGAAAGTCACAGTAAAAGCCAAAAAATTCACTGCCAGCGCAAAGGAAAAAATTGAAGCGGCAGGTGGGAAGGCAGAGGTGATCTAAGGTGTTTCAGACCTTACGGAATGCTTGGAAGATCCCGGATCTTCGCAAAAAGATCCTTTTCACGCTGCTGATGATTGCCATTTTCCGTCTGGGTACGTATATTCCGGTACCAGGATTGGATTCGGCTGCGTTGCAGCAGTTATTGGGAGAAGGCGATAACTTATTTGCGCTGATGGATTCTTTCTCGGGCGGTGCGTTTTCAAACGCGACCATTTTTGCAATGAGTATTACCCCGTATATCAACAGCTCCATTATTATGCAGTTGTTGACGGTTGCTATTCCGGCGCTGGAACGGCTGGCCAAAGAAGGGGAGGAAGGCCGTAAAAAGATTGCGACTTGGACACGATACGGTACTGTAATCTTGGCGCTGATCCAGGCAATTGGCCTGTATTTTGGTTTGGGCAGCGCTATCACCAACCGCGGTGTGCTGTCGTTTATCACCATTGTTTTGACGTTTACTGCCGGTACTGCCTTCTTGATGTGGCTGGGTGAAAAAATCACGGAATTTGGTGTCGGCAATGGGATTTCGATTCTCATTTTTGCCGGTATTGTTTCCCGTTTGCCGGTTATGGTGATGAATGTGTACCAGAATTTTATGGTTGGGCAAATCAATATCTGGGTGGTATTGGCCATTGCCGTGCACGCCATTGCAGTGGTTGCATTTGTTGTGTTTATCAACGATGCAGAACGCCGCATTCCGGTACAATATGCCAAGCGGATGGTTGGCCGCAAAATGTATGGCGGGCAAAGTACGCATATTCCGATTAAGGTATCGATGGCTGGCGTAATCCCTATCATCTTTGCAATGTCTATCTTGGCGTTCCCGTCTACCATTATGAGCTTTGTCGGCCGGCCTACCACTGGATTTTGGGCAAAGTTTTATGAGGTAATTTCAACAGGTTCCTGGGTGTATATCATTGTATATTTCCTGCTCATCCTGTTCTTCACCTATTTCTATACGGCCATCCAGTTCAACCCAATTGAGGTGGCAAACAACATGAAGAAAAACGGCGGTTTCGTACCGGGTATCCGTCCTGGGAAACCGACCAGTGATTTTATCAGCAGGGTATTGACCCGCATCACGTTGGCTGGCGCTATTTTCCTTGGAATCATCGCAGTGCTGCCGCTGCTGCTGGGTAAATTCATCGGCTTTAGCATTTCCATTGGCGGAACGTCTTTGCTGATTATGGTCGGTGTTGCATTGGAAACTGTCAAACAAATTGAGGCGCAGATGCTTATGCGGCACTACAAAGGCTTCTTAGAATAAGAAACGGTGGGAGAGACAGCCATGAAGTTGATTCTATTGGGAGCCCCGGGTGCTGGCAAAGGGACGCAGGCGGAGGTATTGAGCAGGGAGTTTTCCATTCCGGCCATTTCAACTGGCGCGATTATCCGTGCGGCGGTAAAAGCCGGCACAGAAACCGGGAAAGCTGCACAAGTATTCATTGACAAAGGGAACCTGGTTCCAGATGATGTGGTAATCCAGTTGGTTCAAGAACGCATTGCGGAACCGGATTGTAAAAATGGCTTTATTTTGGATGGATTCCCGCGTACCATTGAGCAAGCTGAGGCATTGGAAAGCTTGGGCGTGAGAATTGACAAGGTGATATCGCTGGAGGTGGAAGATGAAACCATCGTCCACCGCCTGGCGGGACGCAGGCAATGTGAAAATTGCGGCGCGACCTATCATGTGGAGCACAAGCCACCCAAGCAGGCAGGTATATGTGATGTATGCGGCGGGCCGTTGGCAATACGGCATGACGACGAACCGGGTACTATAAAAGCCCGGCTCCAGGTGTATCATCAAACCACTGAACCGCTGAAAGGTTTTTATCAGCAGCGCGGGATATTGGTTGCAGTTGTAGGCTGTGAACAAATTGCAGATACGACCAAAGCGGTTTTGCGTGCGCTTTCTTCTTAAAGAAGAACGCACAATCAGACCAGGGGGCGGGAAACATGATCTACATCAAATCGACATCTGAGATTGTGAAATTGCGGCGTGCGGGAAAGATCGTGTACCACACGTTTGAAACATTGCAGCCTTATATTAAGGCTGGAATCACGACTGGGGAACTGGATAAAATCGCAGAAGATTATATCGTGAGCCAGGGTGCAGTTCCGTCATTTAAAAATTACAATGGTTTTCCTGGAAGTATCTGTACATCCATCAATAGTATGGTAATCCATGGGATTCCCGGTTTAGAGCGTTTAAAAGATGGCGATATTATCAGTATCGACATTGGCGCGTGTATCGATGGGTATCATGGGGATGCGTGCCGGACGTTTGCAGTTGGGGAAATCAGCCGGGAAGCGCAAGATTTGATCGATGTGACACGGCAGAGCTTTTTTGAAGGGCTGCGTTATGCAAAGCATGGAGAACGGTTGTTTTCCATTTCTGCTACCATTCAGCAATATGTGGAGAGCCATGGATATAGCATTGTCCGCAATTATTGCGGGCATGGCATAGGCAGGCATCTTCATGAAGACCCTGAAATACCGAATTATGGTAAGTTTGGCAGAGGAGTACGGCTGGTGAAAGGGATGTCTTTGGCCGTAGAGCCCATGGTCAACGCAGGCAGGTTTGAAACCAAAGTTTTATCGGATGGATGGGGCGTGGTAACGGCCGATGGGAAAAATGCGGCCCACTATGAAAACACCTTATTGATTACCGACGGTGAACCTGAACTATTGACCTATTTTTAAAGTTGAGGTGGTTAGATTTGGAAGCGCATCCGGGTGAATTTGCGTATGCAACGGCCGGCAGGGATAAAGGCAAATGCTTTATCGTCATTGCGGTCCAAGATGAGTATGTTTATTTATGCGACGGCAAAGGCCGAAAGGTTAGTACGCCGAAGAAAAAGAAGCGCAAGCACGTGGAGCTCACCGGCGTGTGGGATGATTTTATCAGCAATAAGCTGTCCAGCGTCGGAAAACTGACCAACAAAGAAGTGCGGTATTCATTGTCTAAATTTATGGGTGAATTGGTAAATGGTACGCAGTCTGGTTTGTAAGGAGGGGAAAAGCTTTGGCGAAAGAGGATGTGTTGGAACTGGAAGGAACCGTGATTGAAGCGCTGCCCAATGCGATGTTTCAGGTGGAGTTTGAAAACGGGCACAGGGTGTTGGCGCACATCTCGGGTAAACTGCGGATGAACTTCATTCGGATTTTGCCCGGAGATAAGGTGACGGTGGAATTGTCGCCTTATGACCTCACCAAGGGCCGTATCACGTGGAGAGCCAAATAACCAAGTCTGTATATGGGAGGTAATGAATTATGAAAGTCAGACCATCAGTCAAGCCGATGTGTGAAAAATGCAAAATTATCAAGCGCAAAGGCAAGGTAATGGTAATTTGTGAAAACCCCAAGCATAAGCAGCGGCAGGGTTAAAGCTGGTATAAGACCTTTTTGAAGGAGCGGCTGGACGGGCGGTGCGCCCGTTATAACTTCAATTGGTTTTTATAGATTGGGCAGGATATGCCCTGTAAAAGAATGTAACGAGTAATGGATAACAGGAGGTGTCAGAAAGTTCATGGCTAGAATCGCTGGTGTTGACTTACCAAAGGAAAAGCGCGTAGAGATTGGGCTAACCTATATTTTTGGAATCGGGCAGAGCAGTTCCCGGAAAATATTGGCTGAAACGGGGATTAATCCGGATACCAGGGTGAAAGACTTGACGGAAGACGAGGTTTCTAAACTTCGTGATGCGATTGACAAAGGATATTCGGTGGAAGGCGACCTGCGCCGCCAAAAGGCGCTGGACATCAAGCGCCTGATTGAAATTGGATGCTACCGCGGCCTGCGCCATAGAAGAAGCTTACCGGTCCGCGGACAGCGTACCAAAACCAATGCACGTACCCGGAAGGGTCCGAAGCGTACCATTGCGAACAAGAAAAAGTAATTTAAGGGAGGGATAAGGTTGGCTCAGCAAAAAAAGACCCGCAGAAGACGGGAAAAAAAGAATATCGAACGCGGCGCGGCTCATATCCGCTCCACGTTTAACAATACCATTGTTACGATTACCGACACTGCCGGCAATGCCCTTTCGTGGGCAAGCTCAGGCGGGCTGGGATTCCGCGGTTCGCGGAAAAGTACGCCGTTTGCATCGCAGATGGCTGCGGAAACCGCTGCAAAGGCAGCGATGGAACATGGTTTGAAAACCGTTGAAGTTTATGTAAAAGGCCCGGGGGCAGGCCGTGAGGCTGCCATTCGTGCATTGCAGACCGCCGGTTTGGAAGTGAGCTTGATTAAGGACGTGACCCCCATCCCGCACAATGGATGCCGGCCGCCAAAACGTAGAAGAGTTTGATTTTATCATAGAGGAGGTGTAGGGAAGAGATGGCAAGATATACTGGTGCAGTGTGCCGCCTTTGCCGCCGTGAAGGGCAGAAGCTGTTTTTGAAAGGTGCGCGCTGCTATAGCGATAAATGTGGAGTCAGCAGACGGGCCTATGCGCCTGGCCAGCATGGCAATGGCAGAAAGAAGCTGTCAGAATATGGCGTACAGCTCCGGGAAAAGCAAAAAGCAAGACGGTTTTACGGCGTGTTGGAAAGCCAGTTTGAGAAATACTTTGAAATGGCTGAAAAGAAAGCCGGCATCACCGGTGACAATCTGCTTCAGATTTTGGAAAGCAGGCTGGACAATGTGGTTTACCGTTTGGGATTTGGCATGTCGCGTGCGGAAGCACGGCAGCTTGTATGCCACGGCCATTTCCTGGTCAATGGCAAAAAGGTGGATATTCCGTCCTATTTGGTTAAACCTGGTGATGTGATTACCCTGCGGGAAAAGAGCAGGAGCCTGCCGAAAATAAAAGCGGTGCTGGAAGCCAACGATGGCAAGAACATTCCAAAGTGGCTGGATTTGGACCGCAACACCATGGAAGCCCGCGTAACGGCTTTGGCCGATCGGGATGATATCGACCTTGAGGTACAGGAGCACTTGATTGTTGAGTATTATTCTAAATAAGATTACCCTCAGAGATGAGATGATTAGGGAATGGAGGGTTCTAATATGATAGAAATGGAAAAGCCGCGCGTGGAATGTGTGGAGAAGAGCGACGATGGATCTTATGCAAAGTTTGAAGTAGAGCCGCTGGAACGTGGGTATGGTACCACCATTGGCAACGCTTTGCGCCGTGTATTGTTGTCCTCTTTGCCGGGCAGCGCCGCCACCAGTGTAAAAATTGACGGTGTGCTGCATGAGTTTTCTACCATTCCCGGCGTGAAAGAGGATGTCACCGAAATTGTGTTAAACATCAAACGGCTCATCACCAAGGTGCACTCGGACACGCCAAAAACGGTATACATTGACGCGACTGGTCCGGGTGAAGTCCTGGCCCGCGACATCAAGTGTGACCATGAGGTGGAAATTATCAACGGTGATTTGCATATTGCGACCTTGAGTGATAATGCTAAATTGTACATGGAAATCACCTTATCTACCGGACGGGGCTATGTGACAAGTGAAAAGAATAAGGAAAATACCCAGAATATCATTGGTGTGATTCCGGTGGATTCCATTTACTATCCCATCGAAAAGGTCAACTATTATGTTACCAATACCCGTGTGGGCCAGGTGACGGACTATGACAAGCTTACCATTGAGCTGTTTTCAGATGGGACTATCACACCGGAGGAAGCGCTTTCCCTGAGTGCGAAAATCATCAATGACCATATGAATCTGTTTATCGACCTGACGGACGAGATTAAAAATACAGATATTATGGTTGAAAAAGAGGAAAACAAAAAGGACAAAGTCCTGGAAATGACCATCGAAGAGTTGGATCTCTCTGTCCGTTCTTTCAACTGCCTCAAACGGGCGGGTATCAATACGGTAGAGGATTTGGTCAATAAATCGGAAAGTGAAATGATGAAGGTCCGCAACTTGGGCCGCAAATCACTGGAAGAGGTTGTTGGCAAACTCGCTGCGCTGGGATTCCATTTTGCAAAGGACTATGATGAATAAACGATAAGGAGGCCAGAGACATGCCTGGTACCAGGAAATTAGGAAGAGCCACCGACCACCGGATGGCGACCTTAAAAAATATGGTGACTTCTTTGCTGGAAAATGGGAAAATCACCACAACGGTAGCCAGGGCGAAGGAAGTTCGCTCGTTGGCAGAAAAAATGATTACCCTGGGGAAAACCAATACGCTGCATTCCCGCCGGCAGGCGCTTGCCTTTATCACAAAAGAAGATGTTGTGACCAAAGTGTTTGCAGAGATTGCGCCCAAATATGCCGAGCGCAACGGCGGTTATACGCGGATTGTGAAAATCGGCCCGCGGCGCGGAGACGCTGCGGAAATGGCGATTATTGAATTGGTATAATAGAGTTACGAAAACCGGATGCCTTGCCAGGCGTTCGGTTTTTTATTTTGATATTTTGTTAAAAAATGACATTGCGTTCTATTTTATTTATTGATATAATACAAAAAGATATTCAAAGGAATGGGGGACGGGAATGCCAAATTTTAAAGTGGTATCGAAATTTGAACCGCAGGGTGACCAGCCAAAGGCGATAGACCAGTTGGCCAGTGGGATTGAACACAGCCTGTATGGGCAGACGCTGCTTGGTGTGACCGGCTCCGGCAAAACCTTTACCATTGCCAAAACCATAGAACGGATTAACAAACCTACGCTGGTGCTGGCGCACAATAAAATTTTGGCTGCACAGCTTTGCAGTGAATTCAAGGAGTTTTTCCCGGAAAATGCGGTGGAATATTTTGTATCTTATTACGATTATTATCAACCAGAAGCGTATATTCCGCATACCGATACGTATATAGAGAAAGATGCTTCCATCAATGATGAAATTGACAAGCTGCGCCACAGCGCCACATCGGCGCTGCTGGAACGGCGGGATGTGATTATTGTTGCATCGGTATCGTGTATTTATGGCCTGGGCGACCCGGAAGATTACAAAAATTTGATGATTTCCCTGCGGGTTGGTATGGAGGTGGACCGCAACGAGCTGCTGAAAAAGCTGGTGGAAATCCAGTATGACCGCAATGATATCGCTTTTGCGCGCGGCACCTTCCGCGTACGGGGGGATGTGGTGGAAATTTTCCCGGTCAATACCAATGAAAAGGCCACGCGGGTGGAATTTTTCGGTGATGAAATTGAGCGTATTTGCGAAATTGATGTGGTAACGGGGGAGATATTGAATTACCGTACTTATACGGCTATTTTTCCAGCCAGCCATTATGCAACTACCAAAGAAAAAATGCAGCGGGCTCTCCAGGAAATTGACCGGGAAAAAGAAGAACGGTGTGCACAGCTGCAGGCGCAGGGAAAGCTGCTGGAAGCGCAGCGGCTGCGCCAGCGGACAGAATACGATTTGGAAATGATGCAGGAAATTGGTTTTTGCCAGGGCATTGAAAACTATTCGCGTATCATCAGCGGGCGTGCGCCGGGAAGTGCGCCCTACACACTGATGGATTATTTCCCGGACGATTATTTGCTGGTCATCGACGAATCGCATGTGACCATCCCGCAGGTGCGGGCCATGTATGCCGGCGACCGTTCGCGGAAAATTTCCCTGGTGGATTATGGCTTCCGTTTGCCGTCTGCCTTTGATAACCGTCCGCTGACCTTTGAAGAGTTTGAAGCGCGTATCAACCAGGTGGTATTTATGAGCGCAACCCCGGCAGATTATGAAAAAGAGCATTCCAGCCAGATTGTGGAACAGGTTGTCCGGCCGACCGGGCTGGTAGATCCGGAGGTTCTTATCCGTCCTGTAAAAGGGCAGATTGACGACCTGTTGGAGGAAATCCATGCGGTTACGGCCAAAGACCAGCGGGTGCTAATTACCACATTGACGAAAAAAATGGCAGAAAGCCTGACCGGTTATATCCGTGACGCCGGCGTAAAAGTGCGGTACTTGCATTCGGACGTGAAAACCACCGAGCGCATGGAGATCATCCGTGATTTGCGGTTGGGCGAGTTTGATGTGCTGGTGGGTATCAACCTGCTGCGGGAAGGGCTGGATATTCCGGAAGTGGCGTTGGTTGCTATTTTGGACGCAGATAAAGAGGGGTTTTTGCGCAGTGAAACGTCATTGATCCAGACCATTGGCCGTGCGGCGCGCAATGTGGAAGGCCGGGTTATCATGTATGCCGATACAATAACCGGATCCATGGAGCGCGCCATTGCAGAGACCAACCGCCGGCGGGAAAAACAGATGGCCTATAACAAGGAACATGGGATTATTCCAAGGAGTGTTACCAAGGATGTGCGGGAAATCATCCAGACGTATCAGATAGAAGAGGATATGGCAGATACTGCGGCGAAACAGGAACCCATGACCCATGACGAAC
>CALGRC010000228.1 GCA_937959315.1 uncultured Clostridia bacterium
AAAATCCCATCCTGCGGGGATTCCACCCAGATCCTTCTATCATACGGGTGGGAGAGGAGTATTATATTGCTGTGATACCCGGTTGAGCGGTCTTGCAACCAGTTCCCAAGATTTCAAGTCTTTTGAATGATAAATCTGCACACCAGGAAACCATTCAAAGGTTGACACAGCAATATAATACTCCTCTCCCACCCGTATGATAGAAGGATCTGGGTGGAATCCCCGCAGGATGGGATTTTCAATATATTCCATATACCTCACGCCCTTTCTTAACACAAATGTATCCTTACTGCCGTCAAAGATCCATATATTGCATCGCATAAAACAACGCCCAATCCTGGTCATTTGCCCATGGATCATAAAACTTCCCATACTGTCCATTGATTAAAAACGGGTACAGATATGCACAGGATGCCGAACCGTCCGGATGAAACAGACACAGGTGATTACGGAAAATGGCATTTGCACACATCCGGTAATCTGCGTCTCCGGTCGCCAGAAAATAAAGCTGGCAGGCAACCGCCGTCAATACGCTCCAATGGTGTGGGAAAGTGTCGCCGTACAACCGCCGTTTCCCAAACCAATACCCGTCCCAATGTCGGATACTGATTTGATGAAGATGATAATCAGGCTGCTGCCCACAAAAAAGCAAAAGCCTTTGGAGCTGCCGCCGGCCCTCACTTAAATAACACTGTTTTCCGGTGAGCAGATACGCTTCCAGACAATAGATGGCCGCAGGCGCCACTATGCTCTGTTCATAGGAAACCTCATGGGCAGGATAATTTTCAGACGTATCCACCATGAACTGTACATGCTGAAGGTACTGCCCCAACAATGCATCGCTTTCCCGGTACATCCCCTGCCGCCGCAAAACCGAAATGGATTCCCGCATAGGCAGGCCTATGCCATAAAAACGTCCGCCTCCGTTTGTATAATATGCCTGCAGCACCCGGTACATGGAATCCAGATACGCGCGGTCCCCGTCCGCCAGGAACATCTCCAACAAGGATACCGCCATCCATGGATAATTATACAGCCTGCAAGCCATGCGGTTTCTGCCGGCATCATCGAATACCTCTCCGGTATCCGCATCATACAGTTCCCTTCGCGCAAATTGATGATACCGGCGCAGGCTATCCGAAAACAACGTACCGTCATCCCCGTATTTTTGTAGGCACAACGCAAGCAGCGCACTCATGGCTGCACGCTCCCTGCCCGCATTTTTATCGGCACACTGGCTGTACACCTGCTCGCCAGTCTGGTTATCATAGGCCAGATACGCACCGTACAGGCAATCGCTGCTGTCCATACATTGCTGATGCCGAACAATAAACCGGCATCTAGTTTGTACAATCCCTGCAAATGCCGGTACCGATAAAAGTTTAATATTGGCATACCGCCCGTTTTTCCCCAGCGTAATGGTATGTTCCCCTTCCGTCTGCAGCAGGCAGGTATGTATCCCTGCATCTACCGGCTGCGCCGGACCGCTGTCAACGGCGAGCGTCATCGCGTCCGCAGGTATGTATACCTTTACCGGCTCCCCGGGAAAACAGGTATATTGCTGAGCGCCCACTGCGCACAAATCGTCCATCCGCGCTGCCCGCTCATAAAATCCCCCTATTTCATCAAACCAAAATAACGTCCATGCTATGGTATGGCTTTGCAACGGCTTAAGTGCAAACCGTCTGGGATACAATATAAAATTCCCACGGTCATTGCTGTTTTGCCCCCTTACTACGCCATATGCCATAAGGCTGCCCTCTTCCAGTACCAATCCCAAATGCGGGGCTTGCCCACCCATCCGGACCGCCATAACATACCCGGCGTCTCCGCCGCACCAAATATGCGCATGGCACCGGTTGTACATACAGGTCCCCGCATCCTGATACCTGTCGGGAAATGGGACAGAAATACCAATGTCTCCTACGCCGTATATCTGCGTAGTATCACTGATATTTTTCATGATATACCGTTCGGTAAGCTGCCCCGCGCCCGAAAATTCACGCACAATGGCAATTTGCAGGGCGCCTGTTGTATAAACTGTGGTGTGCGTGAGATTTGAAACCGCAATTTCCGCATGTTCCACTGGGTGTTGTACCCGTTCGCCATACCCATTTACACCCCAAATACGGCCCCAACCGGCGGTGTTTTCCGCCCAATTCATGCCGTACGTATCCTTTGGGCACACCAGCGAACAAATGCTGCCATCTTGCTGATTGACGGCAACTGTAAACCATGCGTTGGCCATAACGCCCTGCGTTATCAATCCCCTTCCCCCTCCCAGCCTTCTACATCTACCATACCTGGTACAATGGCCTGGTATCTGCAAAATTCTTCCTCTACTAAAATACCGGCCGTTTCATGTTCCATAGCCGTTGAAAACACCATCCGCACATCCGCTGGCGGAACATCAGCCAAATCCACAGAAATATCTACATGAGCGCATGCAATCCGCACAGCCACTGCCAGTGCTGCATCAGCGTGAAACTGTATCTGCCCGATTTCACCACAGCACTTTTGTAAAAACTGTAAAACTGCCAGCAAATCATATGCCTGCTGTACCGCCAGCGGATATCCCAATACAATTGCTCCTCCTGCAACTGTACGCGCCGCGCTGCAATAGCCCAGATGATCCCACGGTGTTGCAGACAAACGGCTGCTGCCCGTTCCGCGCAGTTGCGCTGCTACTGCAATACGACTGCCTTCCGGCGCAGGCATTGCTTCCAGACCACTTTCCCGGACGGTTATAGACAATTTTGCAGGCCGCCCCATCCCCTGCGGAATCCAAATATGGCATGGTATGAAAATCCCCGGATCTGTCTCAAGCGTCACGCATACAAAACGGCAGCCGTCCTGCTGCCGGACATCCTTCTTACAAATCCGGTGCCGCACCGGTCTATCCCGCAGCCCAAAATTTGTGTTTTCATTACTGCCAGGATATTCAAACGCTACCTTTCCATGCTGCATTGCAGCGGTTTCATAAGCAATCAGGTGGCTATCTGGCAAAGGCAGGACCCCAAACGCACCGTCTGGTTCTATGTGTTCCTCTTCCATTACCGGCGTCCTATCTTTTTCCTCCATCAAATACAGATCCATCCAATGATATAGCTCCCGCCGCATAGCTGGCCCACACCCATGTTCACCATTTCGGTCAATAAAATAGGACAGATGTCCTTCCTTGCCATAAAGATGATATACATGGCGTACATGTTGAACCGTGTCCAGCAACGACGACATCAGGTTGAGTTCATCCTTTGCCCCGCCTATCAAAATATGCGGACGCGGGGCAATCAGGGCGGCAATATCCTGGATATCTACACCCTTGCGTAACAGGCCAACGGGATAGTACTCCGGACAGCCGGAATATTGCAGGTCGATTAAGTCAACAAATGAAGAAATGGTACATATCGACGCCACACATGCAACCCGCTTATCCAGCGCAGCGTGATAAATGGCGGTATTCCCCCCTCCAGAGGCGCCGGCACAGCCAATCCGCGCAGGGTCAACATCACTGCGGGTCAATAGATAATCCATCACCTGCATACTGTCATGTATAAAATACCGGTTCATACATCTACCGTTCAACCAGCTTAGAATCCCCGCTGTAAAATGCTCATTGCCTCTCGTCCGCTCTCCCCTTCCGTAACAGTCAAACAGCGCGACAACATAGCCCTTTTTCACCAGTCCCAACACCGGCTGCTGGTGCATAGGATGGGTTTTTGGCAAATGCCCGGTTGTAAACAGAACAGCCGGCATGGGAACCCTTCTGCCGGCCGGGATAAACAGGCTCAGATTTATCGGGATACCGGGAAGGCTTTCCAGCCAAATATGCTCTATCCGATAATCCGCCCGTTCCACAGCCCCAAGCAGCACAGCATTCCCGGGATGCTTCGGCGGCAATCCGCCCAATGCGTCAAGCAGCGCCTGCTTTATTTCCTGCCGCCGGCCCGTCCACTGAGCCACAGAAGAAAGCGCCGCCAGCTCCTGCGTACTTTGCCGCTGTTTTTTGTGTGCTTCCCGCTCCAAAAACCGCTGTACCATCTGGCGTGATGGATGTAATTCCAATGCATTCACCTCTTCTTCCGCTGTCAATGACACCTGCGCCGCATACAAAACCTATCCCACTGTTCGATAGCCTGCTTCCGCCAACGGTTGCAGCAAAGTGTCTTTGTCAAAATAAAAACATCGGATCACCAGCCCCGGAGCCAGGGTACCCTGTGCAAACGTCTGTTCAATATCCACCGTTTGCCCGCCCTGTATGTCCCAATCCAGCTTTTTGACCGCTATCAATTCCCTACTGGTACTTTGCAAGGTAACAATTAGCCAACCATGCAGGTCTTCAACGTCATGATTTTCCAACTGGATCTGTACCGTTCCCGCTCCATTTTCCTGCCATTCCACCTGCCGAACTGTAATTGTAGCCGGATATTGTGCAAAACCAAACGGTTCCTGCCGGGTGCCCGTCCCAAAATGTGCGGCAGTCCCTGGTTTAAGATACAATGCCGGCGCAACCCCAACCGCCGCATTATATGCCTGGAATGCAGTCAAATCCTGTTCTGCGGAGCCGTCTACCGCCAGGACATTGGAAGAATTATCCCCCTGCGGCGTACCCATCCAATACGGATAGGGATTGCCTGCCTGCAATCCCGTTTCCCATTCCGATTGTGCAACTGCCGCCGCAGTCGGTGTTTTTTCAAGGGAATATCCATTTCCCAAAACATGGGTTTGCAACTCCCTAATGTCCAAAAGAAATACTTTATCCTGCAAATTGCAGTAAATTGCCTGTTCATAATTATCCAACCCTGCAAAACTGTCCGTTGCAGCCAATACCTCCGTCCCGCCTTCCCGCAGGCGATGATCTATAAACGACAACAGCACCCGCCGGGTAACTGGTTGGATCATATCCCGTTCTGCCGCCGAAAAACCGGACAAAAAGCCAGGTTCTGTTTCATAGCTGTTACAGCCATCTAGCACATGCATATCATCCGGTACACCACCACTGTATGCCACCTGCTCCTCCGCACTGTTGAGCCAGCTTCGCAGGCTGGATTCCCCCCAGTAGTTACTCCCGTGCGTACTTCGGTACAAATCCTCCCGCACAGTAGTATGGCCGTCCCGTCCCGCATCAAAGGATTTCAACGACAAAATCTGTTCAGAAAACAGCAAATACCCCGTTTCATTGACCGCAATTACCCTCCACAAAACAGGTTCCCCATATAACCTGCCAAATTGGACATAACTGCCCGCCGACAGTTCCAACGTTTGCTGTGCGGCAGAAACACCCAATGTCAGTTGTAACATAAACAACAGTATCCATACAATGCAAACCGGTTTATACTGCATTTCCTCTTTCACCCCTCTGCCGATGGCACAAAAACGCTGTCCCAAATGGGAATAAACTCTATTTTTTCATAATGCTCTGTATACTGTGCCGGGAATCGCATACTTTGATTTGCCGCACGGGCAGCCGCAAACAACCGTTCCTTTTCCTGCGCCAACTGTTCTTCTGTCGCTTGCCCTGCCCGGTACAATTGCTGCAAGGCAATGATCGCCGCCTCATACGCCTGGGAGTTGAGCGGCTGAATATCCAGCCATATCCAGGCCAACTGGTACATGTTGTCAAATTCTTCCATTTGATAAGCCGTGATATACAAGCCCTGTACAATGAAATAATCATATGGATTCCTTTTTCTCGCCTGCTCCAACCATGCATAGGTATCGGAAACCGCCTCATGCTGTTGTTCGTTTACTTTTGCCAACATGAGAAAAGTATTTGCATCGTTTGGCCGGAATAGCCTAGCGGCTTGAAATGCTTCCATTGCCTGACCGCCATTTCCCGCCCGATATGACTTCTGCCCGGCAAAGTATAGCCCCTGACCCAACAGCAAATAAACTGCAAACATGCCCAACAATAAATTCCCAACAGCGGGCACGATGCTACAAAAAGAAACCGGCTTTCTTACAGTTTTTTCTGGTGCAAGCGCTAAACAACCCGCTAACATTGCAAACACCGCTGGAAAACTCAAATCGACATCCAATAAACTATGTACAACTATCAGCAATACGATGCAAAAGCATACCTTATCCAGCATACAACCTGTTTTTTTACGCCATATTTGTATCATGCGGACAGCATACCATCCAACGGCGCACAAAAATAAAAGCACAGTAGGAATCCCAGCATCCAGCGCAAACTGCAAAACCCCGTTGTGGATGTATGGCACCTGATAAAAAACTGACTGGTACATCCCCTGCCGGTATGCCCACATCCCCGGCCCAATCCCCAAAAACGGATGGCCGGCAATGGCGCGGCAGGCATCCCGCATATATACCAGCCGGGAGAACAGGGAACTCCGGAAAGACACCGCAAGCGCACTGTCTGCCAGCATGACATACAGCATACCGCCAACGAAAAGCAAACCAGACAGCAAGCACAGCCCCCAACACAATCCCCGCATGGCAGAATCACCCAGCTTCCACTGCATACGGCTGCAGATTAGCTGCAAAAGCAACAAACCCAAAAGCGGCAGGCAAGAAAAAACACCCGAACCACACCAATAGGAAAGCGTACACAGCAGCGCAGCCGCTGCCGCAAGCAATACCGTCGCCAGCAGTTCAGCCAGAAGCCGTTGGCTACCTATCAGAAAACATGCTGCAACCATACCGGCCAATAAAAGCGCCAGTACCATCTTGGAAAACGTCAGGAAAGCAGCAGCCAAAAACAACAGTTCCAAACCATACAATCCTACTTGCCATTTGGGGGTTTTGTACATCTGCCTTCCATATACTGTAAGCAAATATCCAACAAGCATCAGCAGGGCGGTTGTATTGGCGTATTGCAGCAGCGATTGCAGCCTGCGCCCCCCGCCGTCCACAAGCACACCGCCTGGCACCAAATCCACGAAAAAATAGCCAAACAAACCAATCAAGCACACCAGCAGGCAACCTGTCCAAATACCGATAAAAAATGCCTTGACAAACCGTTTATTCAATAGCAAAAGCAAAAATATTTGAAACCCAAATAGTACCTTGAACAGCGAAACAACTACCGGATAGGAAAAATGCCCGCCCAAACCACCCAATATCGTATAAGACAGCACAAACAAGCAAAACCATTTGCTTTCAGGCGTATGAAGTACCAGCCGCCTGGTGCGCAGCTCCCACACAGACAACACAACAAGCAATACAAACAAACCAAGATAGGCCGGTGCAAACCAACTGCCCTGCCATACAATAGAAAGCGCAACCAAACTTCCGAACATCATCTGTTCCAACGGCAATTTAACTGTACAATTATGTTTCATTTTCATGTCGTTTTTGGCTTATTGGCCAGCCCGCAGCAACGTTTTTACTTCGTCCAACCGCTGATAAACAACTTCCGGCATACTACCGTCTGCCTTTGGCGCGACATTGACCAAAAAATTCCCGCCCCATGCCCGTACCTGACGATACCGTTCTATAAACCAAGCGGCAGTTTTATAATCCGTTGCCTGATGCATATATCCCCACCACGGCCCGTCCGCCCAAATATCCTCATGCTCCCACCAGCCGTCTGGCCTTTTATCTGGCATACGGCATTCATAGGTTTCAAAATCCCCCTGGCCATGCATTCGGGGATTGACAACAATACCCGGCTGAAGCTCTCGTATTTCTTCTATGGAAATTGCACCCGATACATCGCTACCGCCGTCAAACCACAAAAGGTCAACTTTCCCATATTGCGTCAGCAATTCCTGCACCTGCCCCCGGACATATTGCCGATACGACGCATCCCAGCCGTCTGGTTTTGGCTTAAGCGTAACCGGGGTGTGTTCCACTCCATAAATCGTTCCAGACACCTGTGTATAATCCCCATCCATCTGGAAAGTATCATAATGAAACGACATATACTCCCTGTTATAATACCAATCGGGCGGCGAGTAATACAACCCAACCTTTAACCCACACTTACGGCACGCGGCAACAAACGGCTGCACCAAATCAATGCCGCCGGAATGGATACCGGTATGAAAATTTCCAAACCGGCTTGGCCACAAGGCGTATCCATCATGATGCCGGGTGGTAAAAACCGCATATTGGAAGCCAGCGTCTGCCGCAGCCTGCAGCCAAGACTGCGGTTCATACCTTTCTGGCCGGAATCTTTTTGCCAGCGCAAAATATTCTGCCGGAGAAATCGTATAATCGACTCCCATAGAAAGTTCCCACGGTTTTTGCGCTATCATCCCCCAAGACAAATCAATGCCCGCATGCACGGCCGAAATACCAAAATGGACAAACAGCCCAAGGCCGGCCGAAGGGAACCACTGTGCTCCGGCGTGCGGATTCCGCAAAAAACCAGCTTGCGCACCCCGATGTACACCAATTTTTTCATGCTGCAGTTGCGCTGCATCGCAAACTTTCCCCATATCTTTCAAGAATCCACCCCCGCTCTAGTTGAGGGAACCATCCGGATACACCAGAATATCTACAATACTCCACTCATTTTGGTGTACCAAAACGGTCGATCCTACCGCAACGTCTGCATGACTGCCAACAAAGAACTTTCCGCGGTTCTGGTCATATACATATACATTAGACGCTGCGCTTACATCAAAAATAATTTCTCCTTCTGCTGCTCGCTTCACCACAATATAATTTCCGCTTCTGCGGTCAACCGTACTAAACAAAACATGGTTGCGCAGCCCGGAATCATCGTTTCCGTTTTCCCAGACATCCTTGAGCGGCGCCGGGGTGGGACCAAACAAATATTTAAACCGGTCCATCCTGCCCTCGCTATCCAATCCATACTGGATGATATCCCCCGGTTTTAAATCAATAATGGTTTTATCCGTATTGTAAAATACATTTTTAGGGTCAATCGCCTTTGCCCCCACATCGCCTGCAATCGAATCCACTGCAATTTCCACGCCGTCCCGCAATGCATGCAGCCGGTAAGTTTCTTCTCCATCTACCAGGCATTTTGTAATATTTAATACAATCGAGACCGGTTCAAAATGATCAATATCTTCAGCCGCCCCTTCAGCGTCCGTCCGGATTACAATAATCTTTGGAAAATTGACGTCATTACAGTCATATGCCTCTATATCAAAGCTGCTGCCCTGCGCAATCCTGCTTTGGTCAATCATGGCAAAATTCTCTTCCTTATCCAAAGACGGTACCCGCATAAACAGGGTATCGCCTGTATACCCATATCCGCCAATCCTGCCTCTGTTTGGCGCATATTCACCAACCCTGCCAGTACCCGCCAAGGAAAATTCATTTTCATGATACCCATGCAACGCTGTGGTGATTTCTGCAACCTGCCCAGCATCATTGAGGCGGAATTTAATCAGCTGATCTTTTCTTGCCTGGTTGTCTTCATCATATTCAATATTCCCACCGCTGTCCCGCCGCAACAGCCCGTTCATGATGTCGGCGTTTTTTTCTCCGTTGAGCTTGATTTCCTCTGCCGACTCCAATACCAGCATTTCCCCATCCTGCGAAAACAGCTTAAATCGGTAAGAATCCAGCGAACCTGCCTGATAGTCAATTAAATACGCATATTTTTCATCCAATAAATCCGCTTTCCAATCAAATGCTACAATTTGGTTGTCAATATTTAAATAGAAGGTACCGACATCACCAATATTAATGGTTTTATTGTCTGGATAAGAAACACTGAATTCATACTCTTCACCATCAACAATACAATTTCCGTCTGAAAGGCCCTCCAACGGCCCGGCTATGCGGTTGCGCGACACTTCAATTTTTACATATGTCCCATCCTTGCTGATAGCGGCAGACAACACATCGTTGGATTTGATATCCTCCAACGTCAGCATGGTTCCGTTTTCATAAATATTATAACTTACATCCTGTGGGTTCAAATCCAATACGCGGGTGAAATCGTTTTTATCATATATTTTACTGTTTTCCATATCCACCCGGTCTACATAAAAATCAACATATTCGCAAACAGAAACAACTTCAAACCGGCTGTCGCCATTGTTATCAATCAAATCTACGTGACATGATCCCACCTGGATATCCGCCGGATTAAATGCCAAGTCGGCTGCTCCATTATAAATAAAATCAGCCGTTGATGAAATACCGACATTCCTCAGCCTGTCATTATCAAAGTACTCTAGTTCTGTAAACGACAGCGCCTTTAAGTCCTTTGGCTTTATCTCCAGCACTTCCGTATCCTTATTGCGGATTGCCACAATGGTTTGTATCCCGGTCGTGTCCCCTTCACGGACAAAAAATTCCACATTGTATCCAAGAAACCGGTCCGCCTGCGTCGTCCCCGCGTCATACAAAACATTGTTTATTTCCACCATATTGTCAGGCAGACGGCTGGGAGAAGCCAGGCGGGTCGCATCGGTACCAGTGATAATCCCTTCATAACCACGGATATTCAGCTTGCGCGTGAGCAGGGTTTCCCCCTCTGTTATCACATAATTGTCACTTGTCCCGCTTCCACGGTATTCGGCAATATCGACAAAAAGCGCGTTATAGATGAGCAATGCAGCCTTTGCCCTAGTAAGCGGTTCTCCTGAGGTATCATCAACGCCCCGCAAAAGGCCACAATCAGATGCGGCAATAAAATATCCCGTCGGGTATCCGCCATACATATCTGCAACATATTCATACCCCAATGCACACACCAATATTTTTATGGCTTGCTCAACCGTTATGGTCTCATCCGGATAAAAATTCCCGTCATCATATCCATTGACAATCCGCATCGCGGTCAACATGCCAATATCCGCCACCGCCCAGTGGGTTTCAGGCACATCACTGAAAAAAGGCGTCTTGATACCCGTTGCCGTTGTATTCATACCCAACAGCTTGGAAATTAAAGTGGAAAATTCTGCCCGTGTAATTTCATTTTCCAGCCCAAGATCCCCATAGGAATCCCCCTGCAGGATTCCCAACTGCACTAGCATATCAGCGGCATCCAAATATTTTTGCTCCAACGCCTGCGGTGCAGAATCCGCCGGCTGTCCATCTGCTGCATTATCAGCCGCGGCTACACAAAAGGCCGATGCCGCTATGATGGTCAATATGAGGATGCATGAAATACATTTTCTCAAACCAGACAACAATATAATCCCTCCATCCATATCCTTTTTCCATCAGCCGGCAACCTGGTACAATCCATATATCACCTTTGCCGCCATCGCACGTGTACACGGCTGGACCGGCGCAAATGTCTGCAAATCCATTCCGTTGATAATACCAGCCTGCTGCAGGGCAGAAACCGCTTCATGCGCATATGGCGCGATTTCCTCTTGATCTGCAAATACAGACGGAGAAACCACAGCAGGGATTTCTGCTTCCAAATATTGCATGGTACGATAGGCTATCACAGTCATATCCTGTCTGGTAATTTCTGTCCCCACACCAAACGTGCCGTCTCCCAGTCCTTCTACAATGCCGCACTTTACTGCACTTGCAACGTAAGGGTAATACCATGCTGCCCCATCTGCATCATAAAAATCCGCCTGCGCGTTTTCATCATACAGCCCAAACGCACAAACGAGCAACTTGACAAACTGCTCCCTGGTAATATTTTCATTGGGTCGGAAACTGTTATCTTCAAACCCATCGACAATGTGTAAATCGGCCAGAGCCAAAATACTTTCCTGCGCCCATGCTGCATCATCCAAATCATAAAAAGACGACTGCGGCTGTTCGTCCGGCTGCAAAACAGGCAGATTGCTGCTCGCCGGAGGAAGGCTGATATTGGTGGAACCGCCTCTACCGCCTCCGCTGCTTCCGCCCCCGCCGCCGCTTCCACCGGTATCCGCGTCCTCTTCCCGCTTGGCTTCATCGCTAACAGCGTCCTCAAACGCAGATTCCATCCGCATAATTGCTGCATCCAATCCAGATTCCGTCTGGAAATCCAAACCGGAAAAATCCAATCCGACCAGCATCTTCCGTACATTTGCCTTGCCATTTTCCGACAAGCCCTGATATTTGCGATTGTCATTAAATCCCAAAATATGGTTATATTCATTCAGGATGGACGCTATGGTTTCCCGGCTGCCATCCCTAGCGCAAAGCGCTACGGCCGCCTTATCAAACGTATCCGCCGCGCTGTCCACAGTTGGCAGGGGCGCAGCGGCTAAGATTGCATAAAATTCTTCCCGCTGTGTATCGTTCATGCCAATATAGCACTGCGTTTGCATATCGATGTTTAAAATATCCTTTACAGCATCCAATACGGCGCCCATTTCCTGCACCTGGGCATTGCGCAGCATCTCTAGCGCATCCTGCCTTTGCTCTTCTTCCAATTCTGCCTGCTGCTGCGCGGCAACGGCCTGTTCAAATGCCGTCCGCACTGCATCGACGCTTGTAAAATTTTTACCGCTTAATGCAGCATGCACACTTGACTTATCTTGCA
>CALGRC010000229.1 GCA_937959315.1 uncultured Clostridia bacterium
ACAAACGGTTCTAAATTTTTTTCCGTACTACTGATGTTTATTGGCGGTTCTCCCGGTTCTACGGCGGGCGGTATCAAAACGGTGACATTTGGCATATTGCTGTTGTCGGTGGCTGCAGTAATCCGCGGTTCTGCGGATGTCAATGTTTTTACCCGCCGGATATCTATTCCATTGGTGCTGCGTTCTGTAGCGGTATTTTTAGTCGGAGCGGCAATTATGGTTATAGGCACCATGATTTTGTGTATATTTGAAGACCAGCCGTTTATTGATTTGCTGTTTGAAGTTGCGTCGGCGTTTGGGACTGTTGGGTTGACCACGGGTATCACGCCGGAACTCTGCCATGTGAGCAAAGTTACGCTGATTATCATTATGTTTATGGGGCGGATTGGCGTTTTAACGCTGGGGATGGCGTTGGCTATGCGGGCCCATACCAACCAGCAGGGTATCCGCTATCCGTTGGCTAAGGTTTTTGTGGGTTGAGAAAGAGGGAGGCCATATGAAATCGTTTATTATTTTGGGAATTGGCAGATTTGGCGCCAGCTTGGCGCGTACCTTATATGAATTGGGGCATGAAGTATTGGTCATTGATGGTAAAGAAGAGGTGATTGCCGAAATATCCGACCATGTGACCCATGCGGTGATTGGCGATTGTTCGGATGAAAATACGCTGCGTTCTTTGGGGGTCCGCAATTTTGATATTGCAGTTGTGGCAATCGGCGGGAACATGGAGTCAAGTATTTTGGTAACGCTGATGCTCAAGGAAATGGGTGTGCAGTATATCGTAGCAAAGGCACAGAGCAATATCCATGCGCGGGTACTTTCCCGTGTAGGGGCTGATAAAGTGGTGCTGCCTGAACGCGATATGGGCGTCCGCCTGGCACAAAGCCTGGCAATGCATAATATTTTGGACTTTATCGAGGTGTCGCCGCGGTATAGTATTTTGGAAATTACCACACCGGAACTTTGGATTGGCAAATCTTTGCGCGATATCAATGTCAGGGTTAAGCATGGTATTAATATCCTTGCTATCAAAACAGGCGATGATATCGATATTACCCCCAATGCCGACCGGGTTTTGGGTGCAGATGATATCATGATTGTGATAGGTTCGAATGAAGATCTCAATAAACTCAGCACAAGGTGAATGGGTTATGGTTATTGAGAGCACAGCGAATGCGGTTATAAAGCAGACCAAAAAATTATTGGATAAAAACGGCCGGAAAAAACAAGGCGCATTTTTAATCGAGGGGCAGCAGCTGGTGGCAGATGCCATCTTGTCTGGCGCCCCTATTTCCTATTTGCTGATTGCGCAAAGGTCCGCGGCCACTTTGCCGCCGTGCCATGCGCCGCGTTATACTGTTTCGGATCAAGTATTTGATACTTTAAAGGATACTGTTCATTCCCAAGGTGTGCTGGCGGTTGTGCCGCTGCCTCAGAATACGGCATTGTCTGCGGAGGATATCACAGATAAGCAGTATTTACTGTATTTAGATCATGTGACAGACCCTGGGAATATGGGGACTATCCTACGCACAGCAGATGCTGCTGGCGTAGAGGCGGTGGTATTGTCCAAGGGGTGTGTAGATGTGTATAACCCTAAGGTGGTGAGGGCAACGATGGCAAGCCTTTTCCATGTGCCGCTTTTTTTTGACAGTGAAAATGATATGGCGCTGGATTTGCTGCAAATGTCTGGGTTCCGGTTGATGGGCGCCAGCCTGGATGCAGCGGCGGATTGTTACACGGTCGATTGGCGCGGCCGGACAGTCATTATCATTGGCAATGAAGCCAATGGGATACGGGAACAAGTACAAAAGCGCTGCCATACGCATGTGAAAATTCCCATGGTGGGAAGGGCGGAATCGCTCAATGCCGCGGTGGCCTGTGGCATACTATGCTATGAACGGCTACGACAAAATCGGGAGGGCTGAATATGGAAAATTTTACGTATTTTACACCAACCAGGGTGTTTTTTGGAAAAGATACGGAACAACAGGTTGGTGAAATAGTAAAAAGCTATGGATTTGAGCGGGTTATGCTGCATTTTGGCGGCGGCAGCGTGAAAAAAACCGGGCTATATGATACGGTGGTTGCTTCACTCCGGCAGCAGGGCATTTTTGTATTGCCGTTTGGTGGCGCACAACCCAATCCAAAAGTCAGCCTGGTACGGGAAGGGGCAAGGCTTTGCAAGGAACAGCGGGTGGATATGGTACTGGCTGTCGGCGGCGGCAGCGTGATTGATTCAGCCAAAGTTATTGCCATAGCAGCAAAATACGATTGTGACCCATGGGAATTTTCTGCCAAAACGGTCATACCCGATCGCTCGCTGCCGGTGGGTACCATTTTAACACTGGCGGCGTCGGGCAGTGAAATGAGTTCTTCTGCCGTGCTGACCAACGAGGAAACCGGATTAAAACGCGGGTTTAATTCGGATGAAAACCGTCCGTTATTTTCCATTTTAAACCCGGAACTGACTTACACAGTTTCTCCTTACCAGACGGCGTGTGGGATTGTAGATATTATGATGCACACATTAGAGCGGTATTTTTCCCGTTCGGGCGCTGTAGATTTGACCGACCGTATAGCGGAAGGGCTGGTTAAATCGGTCATTGCAGCCGGCAGGCGTGTAATGGAAAACCCGCGTGATTATGAGGCGCGCGCGACATTGATGTGGGCGGGCAGCTTATCCCACAATGATTTGACCAGCTGTGGGCGGGAACAGGTGTTGGTAGTGCATCAGCTGGAGCATGAACTTAGCGGTATGTACGATCGGGTGGCGCATGGCGCTGGGCTGGCGGTCCTATTTCCGGCTTGGATGAAATATATATACCAATATAATATCCCGCGGTTTTGCCAGTATGCGGTGCGGATTTGGGATTGTGATATGGATTTTGCCCATCCGGAAAATACGGCTATGGCCGGGATTGCTGCGACTGAACGCTATTTCCGTTCTTTGGGTATGCCGCTGCGGTTGGGTGAATTGGATATTGGAACAGAAGGTATAGACGAGATGGCTGAAAAGTGTACCTTTTTTGGGGCCCGCACCATAGCCGATTATATTGATTTGGGGAAACAGGAACTCAAAGATATCTTTGCTCTTGCGCTGTAATAACTGGTTATAGTATAATAATAGGCAAATGGAGGTGCGGGCTATGCAGGCTGTTTGGCAGTTTTTGCAGGAAAATGCGAGGCTGTTGCGGCTCAGGGACATTTTAGATATTTTGATTGTCGCATTTGTCATTTACAAAGGGGTAAAGTTGGTGCGGGAGACCCGGGCGGTACAGCTTATCAAGGGACTGGTAATTTTGCTGGTTGCCACGCAGCTCTCTAGCTGGCTGCAGCTCAATTCCCTCAATTACCTTTTGGTCAATGCTATGCAGGTAGGGCTCATTGCCCTGCTGGTCGTGTTTCAGCCTGAGCTGCGCCGTGCATTGGAAAAGGTTGGGCGTTCCAGCATTGGCCGGATTTTTTCTGCCGCCGAATATGATGTGGAACGGGTGGTTGAGGAAGTGTGCGAAGCAGTGGCGCATATGTCGGAAGAAAAGATCGGGGCGCTCATTGTATTTGAACGTAAAACCAAACTGGGAGATATCATCAACTCTGGTACAATGCTCAATTCAGATGTATCCTCACAGTTGCTGTCCAATATTTTTATTCCCAATACACCGCTGCATGATGGTGCAGTGATTATTCGGGAAAATAAAATTATAGCGGCGGCCTGTTTTTTGCCATTGACGCAGAACAACAACCTCAGCAAGGAATTGGGTACCCGTCACCGGGCTGCCATTGGTATTTCTGAAAACGCCGATTGTGCCGTAGTGGTCGTATCAGAGGAAACTGGGAAAATTTCTCTGGCCTTAAATGGCTCTATGACGCGGAACCTCACGCCGGAAACGCTTGCTAAGGCGCTGAATAAAATGCTGGGCGACGACCAGGCAATTGCGCCTGACGCAAAGGAAAAAATCTTGCAGTGGACGGTGAAGAAAAAATGAAATTCTATCAAACCGATTGGTTTTTGAAAGTCATTTCCGTCCTCATTGCCATTGTCATTTGGATTTATGTGGTATATGAGTACAATCCACAGTATGAAACATGGGTACGGGATATTCCGATTACTTATGTAAACCGGACACAGGATTTTGAAAACGGGAAAATGGTGGTGTTGGACAGCAGCTCCGAAACGGTGGATATTAAAATCCGCGGGCGGAGGCGGTTGGTATCTTCTATTGATGCGGGCAATACCACTGCAACAGTTGATATGGCAGAAGTTTCTAAAGAGGGGACATACGCCCTGCCGGTAAATGTCCATTTTGCAGCCGATGGGATTGAAGTATTGCAGAAAAAACCTTATTCCCAGCAGTTGACAGTTGATAAAGTGGTAACGGAAGAACGGCAAATCGAAGTGGATGAGGAAGGCCAGCTTGCCGATGGGTATGTGGTGGAAAATGAAACCACTTCTCCGGCAGCGGTACAATTAACTGGCCCGCAAAGTGTGATTGGCACGGTAGCAAAATGCAGCATTTCGGTTAATTTTACAGATGTGCGGGACGATATTAAGGGGCTTTATAAAATTAAGCTGTATGACACGCAAAACCAGGAAATCAATACTGACTGGATTAGTAAAAACATAGAATATACGGATGTGTACTATGCCATTTTGCCGACAAAAACGGTTTCCATTGTGCCAAAGTTATCGGCCGCC
This sequence comes from uncultured Clostridia bacterium, assembly GCA_937959315.1. Taxonomy (GTDB): domain Bacteria; phylum Bacillota; class Clostridia; order UMGS1810; family UMGS1810; genus CALGRC01. Next base: position 4,700 of record CALGRC010000229.1, read on the forward strand.
AGTAATGTAGATGGGGCTGTAATCACTGCTTTGCCGCAGCCGGCGCAAGTGACTGTAAAAGGGAAACAGTCGGTGTTGGATACCATATCGTCATTGGAAACGGCTGATATTGATGTAAGCGGCGTCACGGCAAATCAACGTTTGGAAGTGGAATTGGCATTACCAAATGGCGTGGCGCTATTGGATGGGGAAAATACGGTGGCGGTGGATTTGGTTATTGCACCGCAGGAATGATGATATCAAGGAGGGGCTTATGGGCAGATTATTTGGAACAGACGGTGTTCGAGGCGTTGCGAACAAAGAACTGACGGCAGAACTGGCTTTCCGTTTGGGGCAGGCTGGCGCGTTGGTGCTCACCAAACATACCGACCACACGGCGCGCATTTTAGTTGGAAAGGATACTCGTGTGTCGTGTGATATGCTGGAAGG
>CALGRC010000230.1 GCA_937959315.1 uncultured Clostridia bacterium
AACCGGGATTGAGCGCGGATTGGCATTGTGAAATATGGAACCATCTAAATGTACAGGAGAACTGGCGATGAAAACAATACAGATTTGCAAATTCCTTGTAAGTGCAATTGTAATGACATATATTTTCGTATTGCCGCTGCCTGCTGACGATGTGTGCGCATCGGGCGATGTTTCTGATACGGCTGTAAACTGTATCGATTCTGAGAGCAGGCTCCTGATGGTTCATACAGATGCTCCGGATTTTGTTATGGCAAATGGTGCGAGGGCCGGTGTCAACCGCTGGGATATGATGAAGAATGGCACCTGGGGAGCAAACGCTGCCGATGTGGTTTCCGGGGATAACGTCCATGGCAGATGCTGGCGGGCACAAGATGTCCTGCAGGGCGCAACAAAGTGGTTTAGTGACGACGGACTCAGAAGCGGCAAACTGTTGATTCGGTTTATAACGGCTGACGGCGGCGTTGACGAGACCGTGACGGTTGGTACGTTTGCCAATCCGCCCAATCAAAACAACTGGGTGCAGGGGGCGTATTTCTGCGATGACAGGTACTATGATAATGATACGGTACTCCTGACGTTATCGGAGAATACCGTCTATCAAAACGGTGGCGCCAGCGATGCGGCAATCGTCGCCGAAAGCTTGCCTGACCATCAATGGAATACGCACGATTTGATGGTGGACATCACCAACGGCCGGATTGGGTATTATCTAAACGGTTCTTTCCGGGGCGAATGGACGTTTGCCGATTCTGTCGTCTATGGAATGGTGCTATATTATCAGACAGAACAGAACAATGGATATTTTTTGATGGACAATGTGATTGCCGCGCACATTGCAGACGGCGATATGAAAAGCCCTGCGTTTGCTTTTCTGTCAGGAACGACCTTGACTGCAGTTGCCGGCAGTGGGTATACCGAAGAACCGGCGCTCGCTGTGAAAAGGCTGTCTGATGGGATGCCGCTGCAGATCTCGGATGTCGTATGGCAGGACAATCAAATATGTACCGCCTGTGTTTCAGGACTTGAGGATGGGACGGAATACTTGCTGTCTTTTGACGGCGGGGAATCTCTTTACGGTATGCCAAGCGATCCTGTGACGTTTGTGACCGCATCATCTGAAGAAAATGGTGTGACAAGTGTCCGGTATATTAACAGGGAAGGCAGAAGGAACATCGCAGGTGCAGGGGAACTGCTGGATCCGGATACTGTTGGAGTGGAAATTACATTTAAAAAGAAAGCAAGCGAAATGGATATAACGGATGCGGCTGCAGCCATTGCGTTCTGTGAAGATAATGGGAATGGAGAAAATGTGCTGAAAACGTGGGATGCTTCCGGAGATGCGCTGATTTTAACAGTGGATGGTGTTTTAGAGGAAAACGAAACCTATGTATTGGACATCCCGGCTTCTGTTGCAGGGAAGCCTTATGTTTACAGAGTTATAACGGGCGCTGCTGTGCCGAAACAGGAAAATCCGCTGATTTATTTTGAGGATTTTGAAAATGGAGGGCATACGCTAAGTATCAGTGGGGATGGGAGTGCAGAAATTGCAGAAACCGGCCATGGCGGGAAGGCGCTCGTAGCAGCGCCCGGTCAGCAGGGCATGGGGCTGTTAAAACGATTTAATGAGAATTTAAACGATGGGTGTATCCTGTTTCAATTTTCCTATCTGGCAGAGAACTCGACGGAAGACCTTTATTTGTATTTTTTTGAGCAGAAAAATGAAAAGCAGCTGGAAAACAAAAAAATGACATCTTTTGTTTCCGGCAGCGATGGCAACGGGAACCGGCGCGAAAGCTTTTCGCCAAGCATGGAATCCTCTGCCTATTCAGAACAGAAGATACTTACCGGCTGCGGCGAGTGGAACCGTGTGGTAATATTTGTAGATTATAACGGCGGCTGCTGCAGGTATTATGTGAATGAAACCTATATTGGGAAGTCCGGGATTTCGACAAAATTGAATGCGGTAGGCGCGATGATGATATGGTTGCAAGGTGAGGGGCAGCGGGTATGGCTGGATGATATAGAAGTGCGGTATGTGACAAGGGCATCGGCGCTCCGTATCAATCAGGATATGGTTTCCAAAGAGCTCTTGGCATATACGGGAAACCAGCTTGATATGGAATTTGAAACAGGGAAAACGGGGAATATTTTCGCAGCAGATGAACAGGTAACGGTTGATTTGCACCTGACAGAGCAGGAGAGGAAAAGCGGCAGCTATGTTGCAAATTATCAGGTTGCGGATGAAAACGGCGTTGTTGTCTGGTCATCCGAGGAATGTTTTGCAGCCGCGCCGTATGAAACGGTGACGAGGAAAATTACCCCTGCTGTTACAAAATGCGGGATATACCGATTATATGCTACGGTAACGGACGGTGCGGCGGGGATGTCTGCGGGGTTTACCGAATTTTCCATTGCCAATTTTTCACAAGAACCGGTTAGCAACCATACATTTGGGATGTGCGTACATGTTGGGCAGGGAAGGTATTATGAGAGGCGCTGGGAAAAATTAGTAGAATTGTTAAAGCGTGCAGGCGTCGGCCTGGTCCGAGATGATTCCTATGTAGCGTTCAAACAGGAGGATGGTACCTATACGGTATCGGAAGAACATTTGCAGTACTGGAAAACGCTTGCGGACAACCAGATTGACATTCTGCTGATTTTATCCTGTAATTTTGGAAGCGAAAACTGTTATGCAGAATATCAGCAGCTTGCACATGACATGGCGGCAATCATGAAGGAGATTGGCGCCAGTGCATATTTTGAAATGCACAATGAGTGGAACAATGCATCCTATATCAGCGATGATGTGGAAAATACATATGTGCCGGCGCAAATCGCGCTGTATGAAGGGGTAAAATCTGCTTATCCGGATGCAATCGTCGTAGGCGGCAATACCGCCGCTGTCCCGCTTGACCTATTTGAAAGAATCTTTGCGGCGCTTGGGGAAAACCCGTATATGGATATGATTAGCGTGCATGAATACCTGTATACAGATCCGGAGGATGGGAGTTATTTGAGCAATGCGGCCAGCCTCAGGGCATTGTTAGATCAATATGGGTATACCGATGTTGCTATTTTTGAATCGGAAACGGGATATTCCACAGCGGATGGATGGTTTTGCGAAGAAGAACAGGCATATTTTTTGCCACGGGTGGCTTCTTTTCGGGATGCGACACAGGTATGGGAGCGCGCTACATGGTATGATTTTCAGGATGACGGAACCATGCAGTCGGACAGGGAAGCCCGGCATGGCGTAATCAGGAGTTATTTGAAAACATATGATGACCCTGTACCGTATGCGGCAAAGCCTGCCTATTTGACGCTTGTCAATTACAACACGTTGCTGGCGGATGCCGTGTTTGTATCCCGATTGGATTGTGGTGAAAATGCCTGCCTGTATCAGTACTTGCGCAGCGATGGGC
>CALGRC010000231.1 GCA_937959315.1 uncultured Clostridia bacterium
TATCCCGCTTTCAGTCGATACGCCCGCACCGCCAAAAAACACTAAATTGTCCGTTTCCGCTATCCATTGCCGCAAAAGTCCCTGTGCATCCATCTATCCCGCCCCCTTTGCAAACCACCCGATTATTTTTCCATCAGCTTTTCCAAAATCAAGCTGCTGCGCTCAATAAAGGCATTCAGCGCATCGCCCGATAACTCCTTGTGCGACAGCCGCGCAATATCAAGCACCTGCTGGCAGGCCAGTTCCTTCAACTCGCCGTCCGGCATGGCCGGAAGCTTTTGGATGAGCGCATTCCCACGGTTTACCACCAGCTTCTCCTCCGGCTTAGGTACGTTCATGCCCATGTTGCCAAACATCCGCGACATCTCTTCCATCCGGCGCGCTTCTTCCGGCACCACAAACAGTGCGCACACTTTATCAGAACCAAGCTTCTGCACTTCTACCGCCATCCCGGCAGGCAGGCGCTGCTTCATCAATTCGATAATTTTTGTATCAAACGCCTCGTCGGTATCATCCTCTTTTTTCTCTTGCACATAGGCGTCCACCCGTTTAAACTTCAAATCAGACAGCTTATATTCCAGATAGCTGACAAAATGGTTGTCAATCATATCGCCCAGCAGCACCATCTCAATATTTTCCGCTTGCAGCAGCGCAATATACTGCGACTGTGCATCTGCGTCGGTCACATAGTAAACCGTCTTGTCCTCCCGTTCTTTGAGCTCCGGCAGCGTCACAAACCCGCCCGACAGCTTTTCAAACAGCAAAATATCCTCTACCCGCTCAAAAAATTTATCGTCCCGGATACAGCCATACTTGACAAACGGATTGATGTCCTTCCAATATCCTTCATAAGCTGTACGGTCATGCTTAAAAATTTCTGTCAGCTTGTCCCCAACCTTTTTCACAATATGATTGGATACCTTTTTGACATACCCGTCGTTTTGCAGGAAGGACCGCGACACATTAAGCGGCAGGTCGGGGCAGTCAATCACGCCTTTGAGCAGCATCAGGTATTCTGGAATGACCTCTTTGATGTTATCGGCAATAAACACCTGGTTATTGTACAGTTTAATCTGCCCTTCAATGGACTGGAATTCATGGTTTAGTTTTGGAAAATACAAAATCCCCTTCAAATTGAACGGGAACTCCACATTCAAATGAATCCAGAACAGCGGCTCGTTAAAATCAAAAAACACCTTGCGGTAAAACTCTTTATACTCCTCATCGGTGCAGTCCTTGGGATTTTTAAGCCACAGCGGATGGGTGTCGTTGATGGGCTCCACCACAGGCGGTTCTTCCCCCTCTGCCGGTTCTTTTACCTCGGCGGCGGTATCCGTCAAATAAATTTCCACCGGCAAAAACCGGCAATATTTATTGAGCGTCATGCGCACGGTGCCGTACTCAAGAAATTCGGCGCTGTCATCCCCCACATGCAATGTAATGGCCGTGCCGCGCGCCTCCCGCGTACCGGGCGTAATCTCGTATTCGGTACCGCCGTCGCTTTCCCAATGCACCGCCGGCGCACCGGTGTAAGACTTGGTGTCAATTTCAATCCGGTCAGCCGCCATAAACGCCGAATAAAACCCCAGCCCAAAATGGCCGATAATTTGGCTCTGTTCGTCATCCTTTTCCTTTTCAAACTGCTTTAAAAAATCTTCCGCGCCGGAAAACGCCACCTGGTTGATATATTTTTCAACTTCCTCTTCCGTCATGCCAATGCCGTTGTCAATGACTTTGATGGTCTTATCGTTTTTATTGACCTCCACATGAATTTCAAACGGTTCCCCTTCTGGCAGCGTACACTCGCCCAGCGATGACAGCTTTTTAAGCTTCATAATCGCATCCTGCGCGTTGGACACCAGCTCCCGCAGGAAGATATCCTTGTCTGAATACAGCCATTTTTTAATAATGGGCAATAAATTTTCGGTATGTACCGAAATGGTCCCTTTTGCCATCCTTACAACATCCCTTTCGCTTTTTTCTTATGTTCATCTGTAACCCGGAAGGAATCACAGATTTTTGACACGGTTTTCCGCAGTACAAATGCATCTTTGATTGCCCCGCTGCTTAAAAACTGGTAAGTCTCTTCTGGAAATTTGATATAGCAGGTAGACAGCAGCCACGCAATGCCCATCTGCACATAATATTCGTCCCTGCACGGGTTTTTGAGGCACAAGGCAAAAATACGGTCCAGATAGGGCTTGTCCACATAATTGCCGTTAAGCAATACATATCCCGCCCGCACAGTATACGGGACCCCACTGGCAATATATTGCTCAATCCGGGGCAGCATCTCATCCAAATGCCTGCCGATGACGGGACGCGTATCCGATACCAGCCCATCGCACAGCGCCCAGTTGTCAATGTGCGGCAAATAATCCTCAATTTCTGCAGCCGCCCGCAAAAAATCCTTCCGGAACAGCCGGCCGATGGCCATACCGCGCAGCATGCGTTCTTCGTAGCTTGTCCCCCGTTTGACAAATTCATAAAATCCCGCAAAATCCGGATTTTTCCCCAAATCCTTCATAACAGCCTTCAATTTCTGA
>CALGRC010000232.1 GCA_937959315.1 uncultured Clostridia bacterium
CATAAACAAATCCAATATGCCGGCGGCGACAAACACCGACCCGATCAATGCCAATATCAGCAAAATAGGATTTCGTTCATTTTTTACAACTTCTTTATACATGGTGTTTCCTGCGGCCTCCTTACAAATCATACCTATGATTATATGACAGAAACCGCCAATCTGCAATGATGTAAATTTACCGTTTGCACGGGTATTTTGCCAAAAACGGCGACGAGGCCCTGTGGCTTTGCATATCCTATCTCTGCCTGCTTCGTAAGGCGCTTTACGCGGCAATCATGGTCTGCTTATGCTGTCTGCGTAGTGTTCATTTGATAGAGGATGCGCAGCCCTTCCAATGTCAGGGTGGAATCGGTATAAGCAATTTGTTCGGAGTCGGCGGCAATCATGCGCGCAAGCCCACCGGTTGCAACAACCGAGCTGTTTTGGCCCAATTCATCTTTCATTTTTTTTATGATATGGTCAACACTGCCCACATAGCCGTGATATACGCCCGCCTGCATGCTTTCTACGGTGCTTTGCCCAATGACGTGTTCCGGTTTGGCAATTTCAATGCGGGGGAGTTTGGCAGTTTTTTCAAACAGCGCTTCCATGGAAATTTTAATGCCCGGCAAAATAGCGCCGCCCAAATATTCGTGTTTTTCGCTGATGGCGCAGAAGGTGGTCGCTGTCCCGAAATCTACCAGGATAAGCGGCGGGTTGTATTTTGACAGCGCACCCACTGCGTTGACGATGCGGTCAGCGCCTACGTCGCGCGGGGATTGATAACAGTTTTTTAGGCCTGTTTGAATTTGGCTGTCTATAACAAGGGGCTCTGTGCCGATGTATTTGCGTACTGCATGGGTCAGCGAGTACATAATGGGCGGTACAACCGAGGAAAGTGCAACGCCGGTTATGCTGGAAAACGACAGGCCGCGCAGGGAAAATAAACTGTGCAGCAGCAGGCCAAATTCGTCCGCCGTTTTATTGCGGTCTGTCTGAACGCGCCAGCTCGCATACAGGGCGTTGCCGTTAAATACGCCAATGGTAATATTGGTATTGCCAACGTCAAGGGTCAGCAGCATAAAAGTACCTCCTTTGTGGTTATATATATCCGTAAATGCCCCGCACTGATACCTCGCCTGACTTTACAGTATGGATTGTACCATCCGGCTCTTCGACTTGCAGCGATCCATCCATGAGGATATCGGTGCAGCGGCCGCATACATCCGGCTGCCCGGTTATATAATGTACCCGGACTTCCCGCCCTAATGTAATGCAGCGGCGTTTATACTCCGCCAGTGCGCCGGTATGCGAAGTATGCAAAAAAACGTCTTCCAGTTCGGCTAGGCATTTGCATAACAGGCGGTTTTCGTCTATAGCCGTGCCGGTTTCCAAAAGCAGCGAAGTAGCGTTTGGCAATTCAGACGGGAAAGATTCCAGATTGGCATTAATCCCGATACCGGCACAAATATATTCAATGGCGTCTAGCGCAATGCAAGTCTGTGTCAGGATGCCGCAGATTTTTTTTCCGCCTACGACCAAATCGTTGGGCCATTTGATGGCACAATCGGCCACTTCCCCTACGGCACGTTGAAGAGCCAGGGCGCATTGCAGGGTGATAAACGGCGCTTCCTGCGGTTCGATGCAGTCGCCCTACGTAACCAAAAGATTCAGCAAGCCGAAAATAAATTAAAACAACGCGAACTGATGTTGAACCAAAAAC
>CALGRC010000233.1 GCA_937959315.1 uncultured Clostridia bacterium
CAACACCACCCACATGCCTCGGCCGCCCCCTTTCTATTTCTATCGTTATTAAACAGCCGTTTTTTATTATATAATTGTTTTTGTAAAAAAACAACACCTTTTCATACGGTTTGTGAAATTTGTTTTGCATTTTTCATATAGTTATGTTAAAATACAAAATATGGAATATGGAAAGAAGGAACCTATCATGATTTTCCGCCCCTGCGAAAATCCTATCTGTTATTACTGCATTTACGCCAAACCAATCAATGGTACAGAAGATATGCTATGCACAAAAAAAGGCGTGGTAAGTGAAACATTTACCTGCAAAAAATTCACTTATGATGTGCGCAAACGCAAAGTACAGCGCCGCAGCGCGATTCATTCCGGCTTCACTCCGGAGGATTTTTCTCTTTAGAACCCGCGAGATGTTAAAAAACTAAGCAAATCCGCATATACCTGCTTACGGTTTATTTCATTGAGCAGCTCATGCCGCGCACGCGGATAGAGCCGCAGCGAAACATCCTGCACTCCCAGTGAAGTGTATAAGCTGTACAGCCTTGCAGGCCCGGCGCCGTATTCCCCCACCGGGTCATCCGACCCGCAAAAAATGTAGATGGGTTTATCTTTTGGAATCCGCTTTAAATTTTCTTTTTCATGTATCGTTAAAAACCCAGTAAATAAATCATAAAAAAAAGACACCGGGAACACTGCACCGCAATATTGATCATGCAGATACTCATTTAAAATTGCCATATCCCTTGTCAGCCAGCCATACCGTCCCACATCTTTAGGAACTTTTGCATGATAGTGCAAAAACGCCAACCTGTCAATCAAAAAACTCTTGTACCGGCGGCCGTGCAGTTTCATTAACCCCTTTGCAAGTTTTCGGCCCAACTTTACCGGCTGTGCCGGAAAAGAATTGGTACCCGTAAGCAAAAGGGCATCCACGGTACCGCCATATTTTTCAAAATACCGCTGGCTGGCAAACGAGCCCATACTGTGTCCAAGCAAAACACGCGGTGTACCTGGATATTGCTTTGCAATCCAGTCATTGATTTGCTTTTCATCTTCAACCAGCCGTTCAAACCCATTGTCATCTGCCATATACCCTAAATCTTTGATATCCTGCACGGATTTCCCGTGCCCACGGTGGTCGTCAGCCACCACTGCAAATCCGTTTTGATTCAAAAACCTAGCGAATGCATCATACCGGCCGCCATGTTCTGCCATACCATGCACAATTTGTATCACTGCGCGCGGGCCGCCACACGGCCAGTGGCGTACATAAAGTGCAAGTCGGTCCTGCGTCTGCATGGTAAAATTCTGCATATAAACACCTCCTATATATCATATATTCCCCTAAAACCATAGGTTCAACCAAAGAAACAGCAAACCAATGAATAAAATATATTGCACAGGCCGGCACACATCTTCCCCTGCTGCATATAGTATCTATAGAACCATAAAAAGGCATTTTCCACCAGTGGGCAATACATAGGAAAAATCCTATGAATTCCTATCAGAAAGGTCGTTTGTTATGAAAACGTTATCCGATTTGCACTTAGGAGATAAGGGATTTGTAAAATACTTAACAGCAGAAGGTACTACAAAACGAAGAATGCTGGATTTGGGAATTGTGCCGAATACCAAAATTGAAGCAATTATGCAAAGCCCCGCAGGCGACCCCACTGCCTACTTGATACGCGGCGCGGTCATCGCTCTCCGGCGGGAAGAAGCAGAAACAATTATTTTAGCATAGAGAAACCGGAAAGCGAGGGATTCATCCAATGGGACTGACCATCCAATCCACCCAAAGCGGCGCATGCAAGCGGGAGGTGGACGCACAAACCGTATACAAAGGACGGGTGCTGGCGTTGGCTGGCAATCCAAACGTTGGAAAAAGTACCGTTTTTAATGCACTGACCGGCCTGCGGCAGCATACCGGCAACTGGCCTGGCAAAACAGTGGCAAACGCCCAAGGCTGCTATACGTACCGGGGAATAGATTATACACTGGTAGATTTGCCGGGTACTTATTCTATCATGTCCAGTTCTACAGAGGAAGAAATTGCCCGTGATTACCTTTGTTTTGGCAATACCCAGGCAACCATCATCGTGGCGGACGCAACCTGCCTGGAACGCAATCTCAACTTGGTGCTTCAAATACTTGAAATTACATCAAACTGTATTCTCTGCGTCAATCTGATGGATCAGGCAGCTAAAAAACAAATCCGTATCGATATAGAAAAACTAGCAACTTTGTTGGGCATTCCTGTAATTGGCGTTAGCGCGCTGCGCAAAAAAGGGCTGGATGATTTGACAGCACAAGCTGCTGCTGTGTGCGAACGCCCCATCACAAGCGCATATCAAGTGCGCTACGACAGCGTAATCGAACAATCCATTGCCAATTTATGTGCCGTTTTAGAACGGGAACTCGGAAATTGCCGGCTCCCCAAACGGTTTATGGCAATCAAGCTATTAGGGTATGATGATACCATCATCACATCGATAGAACAAAATTTGACGCTGGCTCTGCGAACTAACGCAGCCATTGCACAAACTGTAAAACAAGAACGCACCGTCCTTGCGGAATATGGCATAACAGAGGCGAACTTTACCGACAAAATGGTTTGTTCTATCGTGTCCGCAGCAGAAAGGTTAGCCAATGCCTGTGTGGTATTTGAAAATACACATTACGATAAGTTTGACAGGCGCATCGACAGAGTGCTGACCTCTAAAATCTGGGGGATCCCTGCTATGTTAGTGCTTTTAGGGGTTGTATTTTATATTACCATGGCAGGCGCCAACTATCCTTCGCAATGGATATCCACATTTTTTACATGGCTGCAAGGGTATATTACCCTGTTTTTTCAAACCATACATGCACCACAATGGCTATATAATGTCTTAGTCCTAGGTATGTATCAGACACTTACTTGGGTCATCAGTGTTATGCTGCCTCCCATGGCAATATTTTTCCCCCTGTTCACCCTACTGGAGGATATTGGGTATTTGCCGCGGGTAGCATTTAATTTAGACCATGTATTTCAAAAATGCCGCGCACACGGGAAACAGTGCCTAACCATGTGCATGGGCCTGGGTTGCAATTGCGCTGGCGTAATAGGAGCCCGCATTATTGACTCGCCACGTGAAAGGCTGATTGCAATACTTACAAATAACTTTATGCCCTGCAATGGAAGATTTCCAACCCTGTTGGCGCTTTCCGGTATTTTCATTGGCGCAGGATTCAGCGGGCCAGTAAAAAATCTGATATCCACTACAACTATCGTTATTATCATCCTCTTGGGAATTGGTATGACACTTCTCATTTCCAAAGCGCTATCATGTACCATTTTAAAAGGAAAACCATCTCATTTTACACTTGAGCTTCCACCCTACCGCAAGCCAAAAATCTGGGAAGTACTCTACCGTTCTGTTTTCGACCGCACCCTATTTGTATTAGGCCGGGCAGCCGCTGTAGCAGCACCAGCGGGCATTGTCATATGGGGAATGGCGAACATTGAAGCAGGCGGAATTTCATTGCTCGCTCACTGCGCGGGGTTCCTTGACCCCTTTGCACGTCTATTTGGCTTGGATGGCTATATTCTAATGGCATTTATCCTAGGAATACCAGCGAACGAAATTGTGTTGCCAATTATCCTGATGAGCTATCTTGCAACGGGAAATTTGGTCCAGCTGGACCAAATGAACGCCATCGGCAGTGTACTCGTCCAAAACGGCTGGACAACAGTAACCGCGGTTTGTGTCATGCTGTTTTCCCTCATGCATTATCCATGTGCTACTGCATTGCTTACCATCAAAAAAGAAACACAGAGCTGGAAGTGGACAGCCGCGGCATTTTTAATCCCAACGGTAATTGGATTGTTATGTTGTTTTATTGTTGCGCAAGGCGCGCATCTTCTGGGCGTTGGGTAACGCAAAAACCGGACAGTTTGAAACTGTCCGGTTTTTTCAGTAACTTTCTTACCGTTTTAAATCGTTAATACGAAAATACTTTCACAAAATATACAAACTGTACAAAAATTATAAAATAATATATATAATTTGCTACATACTGTTCAATATATCGAAAGTACTTTTATATTTTCGTTTTTTGTTGAAATTATTTTCAAATCATTGTATACTGAAGGCAGAAAAAACAAAAGAAAGACTAACTATTAAAAGTCAATAGGGAAAGAGGAAAAAATATGAAAATTTTTGAAAGTGGATAAGAAACAAAAA
>CALGRC010000234.1 GCA_937959315.1 uncultured Clostridia bacterium
AGGGCTCATACACACCTTCTTGGCCGGCGATAAAATGGCAATCATGTACTCCCCACCCCATGTATCCGTTTCTTTTTTATCATACTACACTTCTTGTTATCCTGCAAGCGGGAAATATCCGCTGAGGCTGCCGGAAACGTGGACGTGCTTCTGCTGGATAAGACCGGCACCATTATCCTCGGTACCGGCGCTGGACGGCATTTAAAAATAAAAATCACAAATTTCCTGTTGCGTTTGCAGCGCATGTAAGATACAATAGATCTATCCTTTATACAATCTTAACTAGTTGCCAGAAATCTTCACCCCATTTTCATAGTTTTTGCCGTATGATAAAGCCATAGGGAAAGAGTATCCCTATTCCAATAATCCGAATTATGAAAAAATAGCCATGCGCGCAAAGATGGAAATGGCAATCACATATACCAATGCAAAAGTCCGCTGGATGCAGCGACACCTGCTAAACCAGATTTCCTGGTTTTCCAACCGGCATCCGGTATGCAGCTTTGCTATCTGCGTTGTTCTGTGCCCTATTCTGCTTGTAGCAGCGGTTGCCGCGGCAACTTGCATTGTTGTGCTTCCGCTGAACTTTTTGGCGGGCTTATTTTAATCCAGCATAGAAAGCGAGCTGACCTCCATGGAAGAACCCCTGCGCCCCAACCCTGATACCCTGCTTAAACGGCTGCGCGAAGAAGACGACGGGAAAAAAATGGGAAAATTAAAAATATTTTTTGGATATGCAGCGGGCGTTGGAAAAACCTACGCCATGCTAGAGGCTGCCCATGCGGCAAAAAACGCCGGTATTGACGTGGTTGCCGGATATATCGAACCCCACACCCGCCCTGATACCATGGCGCTTTTAGAAGGATTGGAACAGCTCCCGACCTTAAATATACCCTACAAAACAGTTACATTACATGAATTCGACTTGGACGGCGCCATTCGGCGGCGTCCTGCGTTGATTTTGGTTGATGAACTGGCGCATACCAACGCAGAAGGATGCCGCAACCGCAAGCGTTACCAGGATATTGAAGAACTTTTACGCGCCGGCATTGACGTTTATACCACTGTAAATGTACAGCATATCGAAAGCATCAACGATATTGTAGCTTCCATCACCGGGGTCATTGTAAGGGAACGCATCCCGGACCGTATATTTGACAATGCCAACCAAGTCGAACTGGTGGATATTGAACCGGACGACTTGATGGAACGGCTCAACAAAGGGAAAGTATACCGCAGTGCGCAGGCCGAGAAAGCACTATCCCATTTCTTTGTACGTGATAATCTAGTTGCTTTGCGCGAAATTGCGCTCCGGCGCACAGCTGACCGCGTAAATAAAATCGCAGTCCGCCAACGGGAACGGCAAAACCGGGATTACTATACCGAAGAACATATCCTAGTATGCCTATCTGCTTCCCCTTCCAACGCCAAAGTCATCCGGAACGCTGCGCGGCTCGCAGACGCCTTTCACGGCAGCCTGACCGCTTTATTAGTAGAAACGCCGCATACCAGCGCCTTAAAAGGGAAAAACCTAGAATGTTTACGCACAAATTTAAAACTGGCCGAACAGTTGGGCGCTAAAATCGCTACAGTATATGGCGAAGACGTCCCCCGTCAAATTGCCGGATATGCAAAGGAAAGCGGCGTCTCTAAAATTGTGATGGGCCGTTCTAATCACAAGCGGCGCTGGCCGTTTCAAAAATCCGCCTATGTAGAACGCCTGACTGCACTTGCACCGAACATTGATGTATATATCATACCTGACAACCAGAAATCCTATGTCCCGGACCGCCGGCCACGGCTGAAAAAACCTGCTGTGACGCCTGCCGATACTGCGAAAGCGGTAGGGATTTTTGCCGGCGTTACCCTAATCGGTTATTTTTTTGACCGTCTAGGGTTTAGCGAAGCCAACGTGATTACTGTTTACATTTTAGGTGTTCTACTGACCGCCTACACCACCAATGGCAAATTATATGGCATGCTGTCTACTGTTGCCAGCGTGCTGATATTTAATTTTTTATTTATTGAACCTCGTTTTTCATTCAGCGCGTATGAAGCTGGGTACCCTGTTACCTTTTTGTTTATGTTTATTGCATCATTTATCACCAGTACGCTAACCCTATGGGTCAAGGAACATGCCCGGCAATCGGCGCGCACTGCTTACCGGATGGAAATTTTGCTGGATATCAGCCAGCGGCTGCAAACGTTAAAAGACGCAGATGAAATTTACCGGGAAATGGGACGGCAGCTCTTGAAACTGCTGGGCCGGGAAATTAAAATCTATCCCGTTAAAGAACGGACCCTAGATACCCCAATTATATTCCGTGAACCGAACGCCCCGCAACTGCCGCCTGAATTGTTAGACAATGAACCCGCTGTGGCACAATGGGTCTTTCAAAACAACAAACATGCAGGGGCAACCACCAACACCCTGCCCGGCTCCAAATTCCTATATCTTGCCGTGCGCAGCAACAACCACGTCTATTCTGTTGCAGCCATCCGTATGGAAAGCGAATTGGATGCTTTTGACCGCAGCCTGACATTGGCAATATTGGACGAATGCGCGCTGGCATTGGAAAAGGAAGAAATCAATCAAAGCAAACGGGAAATTGAAATGCACGCCGAACAAGAACGTTTGCGTGCAAACCTATTGCGCGCCATTTCACATGATTTACGTACACCGCTGACAAGCATTTCCGGCAATGCCGGAATTTTACTATCCAATCCGGAAGTACTCAGCGAAGAAAAAAAGAAAAAACTTTACACTGACATTTACGACGATGCTATATGGCTGATCAATCTGATAGAAAACCTGCTATCTGTCACCCGCATTGAAAACGGCACCATCAGCCTAAACATGCACCCGGAATTGCTACAGGAAATCATTGATGAAGCGCTGCGCCACATCAGCCGCAAAAAATCTGAACACCATATTTTAGTATCCCTATCAGACGATTTGCTTATGGTTCAAGCAGACCCCCGGCTATTGGTACAAGTGTTTATCAACCTGATAGATAATGCGATTAAATATACCCCCGTTGGTTCCACTATCACCGTTTCCGCACAAAAGCGCGGAACAATGGTTCAGGTACAAATCGCTGATGATGGGGACGGATTATCGAAAGAATCCATGTCCAAACTGTTTGATATGTTTTACACCGCTGACAATAAATGCGGCGATAGCCGGCGCAGCTTAGGATTGGGGCTGCCGCTTTGCAAATCCATCATCACCGCGCACGGGGGGACCATTGAAGTTTCTGCCAATCAACCGCATGGGCTTATTTTTACTTTTACATTACAAGCAGAGGAGGTTCGCATAGATGGATAACCCCACTATATTAGTAATTGAAGACGACCGTGCCATCCGCAACCTGATTACCACTACCCTTGAAACACAAAAATACCAGTTCCATACAGCAGATACCGGAAATGCCGGCATTCTCTCGGTTCTTTCCAACCCGCCCGATATCATCATTTTAGACTTGGGCCTGCCTGATATGGACGGCAATGAGGTTATCAAAAAAATACGTGGTTGGTCGGAAATCCCCATTATCATTGTCAGTGCCCGCAGCGACGATAAAGATAAAATCCAAGCACTGGACGCAGGCGCTGACGACTATTTGACCAAACCGTTCAGCACCGAAGAGCTGTTGGCCCGCCTGCGCGTAACACTGCGCCGTATCCGGCATGAGCAGTCCTCGCTTTCAGAAAACAGCAGCGTCTTTATCAACGGCGGCCTAAAACTGGACTATGCTGCGGGATGTGTTTACGTTGACGGCAAAGAAGTCCATCTAACACCCATGGAATACAAACTGCTGTGCCTGCTTTCCAAAAATGTCGGCAAAGTTCTCACACACAATTTTATCCTGCGGGAAATCTGGGGTACGGTATTGGAAAGCGATACCCAATCGCTGCGGGTATTTATGGCCACCCTTCGCAAAAAGATTGAAGCTGACCCATCCAATCCCAAATATATCCAAACGCATGTAGGTGTTGGTTACCGGATGCTGAGAATTACCGACGAACCGGTTTCTTAATCTGTCTGCTGCTGCATCCGCATACACTGCCGCTCCAGTGTCTGACGGACATCCGGCGCCGCTGAAAGATCGCATAAAAGTATAATACGGTCTCCTGCGCACAGGACAGTATTACCCTTTGGCACCATTTCCGTCTCCCCGCGCATCAGCGAAACCATCAGACATGTTTCCGGCCACGCAATATCTGCAACAGTTTTCCCAACGGCTGCTGCCCCCTGGTGAATAACGCCGTCTACCAATACCTTTTCTCCCGTCCCCTGCCGTCTGCCGGCAGGGGTTTGTTTTTCCAGCAGGCGGGATAATAACTGTTCATATACCGGCCGGATTTTCAGCAAATCCGGAATGAGATAAGCGAGCAGCGACACCAGCGAAAGCGTCAGCAAATGACGGAAGCTCCCTGTCATTTCGCTTATGAGCACAATTCCAGTAATAGGTGCACGGACAATCGCAGAAAACAGCCCCGCCATTCCCAAAACAACAAAATTGGGCAACATATCATTGGACAGCGGCAGCAGCGTCCCAACCCCCTGTATATAAATCCCGCCCACCAGCGCCCCCCACACCAGCAGCGGTAAAAAAATCCCGCCA
>CALGRC010000235.1 GCA_937959315.1 uncultured Clostridia bacterium
ATATATTTAACTATTGCCAAACCGTAATGAAAAACCCCTCAAAAAATCCTCGCGTGCCAACCGGGCGAAAAACAATCATTTAAAAACAGCCTGGCGCGGCGTAAAAAAATCGGCCAGCGCACAACCGCTTCTCTATTTCTCCTGTTTTAACGGGATCACCATATTCCATGTTTTTGTGCAGTTGATAAACCCCTCTCCATCTGTCCCGTCCGATGTTGCAAAAAACACATGGGTCGGCCTGCCGCCCTCTATCAGCAAAAACGGCCGCTCCAAATTGCCCATTTCCCGCACCTTGCCATCGTCCCACAGCACATGGCGGCTGTAAAACAGTTTGTTTTTCTCCAGCTTCCACGAAATGCCGTCGGCAGATGTAGCGTGTACGCCGCCCTGCGCCTCGCCGCATATCCGCCCGTTCATATCCTTTGCCATCAGGTTGTAGCCGTCCCTGTCCAGCCAGATAAACGGGTCCTCCACCTCAAACCCGGCCTCTAAATAGCCGTCTCCGGAAAACAGCGGCGCGTCCAGCATCTGCTTGAACCCGGAAGTACAGCTTTTGGACTTCGCCACGCCAAACGACATCTTGCCGTGCAAAAACGCCGGGTACGGCGGTCTGGCATAGGTACGCGTTTTGTAAATCATTGTCGCGCTGCCATTCCTGTCTATGCAGACGGTGGGGTTGGACGTAAAAAAGTTGTCAAAGCATCCCGGCCGCGGGCAAAGCAGCGGGGTATCGCTGCGCTGCCACGGGCCAAAGATGCTCTTTGCCGTCGCCACGCCGATGCGTTTGTTGGCACGGGCCACCACCGTCAAATCGTCCTCATGCCGCATGGCAGACGGATTTGCCGGGTCGGGGAACGGGTGGGTGCTGCCCATGTAATACAGCACATACCCATCGTCCGCCCTCATAATCAGCGGGTTATGGGTGCTGCGCCCGTCCCAGTACTCCGCGCCGCGGGCGGGCAGCACCACCTCCTGGAATTTGTACGGGCCAACCGGCGTATCGGCCACAGCCCGCACAATCTCCGAGGCCACCATCCAGCCCGGGTGCATGGGATAGTCCATCGGCCAGCGGGAGGCAAACATGTGGTATCTGCCGTCCTCCCCCTGTATCACACTGCCGCACCATACCCAGTAGCCTTCCATTGCAAACCCGCCGCCCACCGGGGCGGGCAGCATCCGTTCCTGTAATGTCCCCTGCATACCGCTTCCTCCGCTGTGGTAATTATTCGGACAACTTTGCTTCCGGCACGGTATCGCCCACCGGCTTCATATCGCCGTCCCAGAAAAATGCCTTGGCAGCCGTTGCGCCGGCCGGGATAGCAACCGATACCGTTTCATTCACAGAACCATCCGAAACGGTAACCGGGGTGACGTCCACATCGGTCAGCTTATCGCCGGCATAGAATGCGACAAACAGATTGTAGCTGCCATTTCCAAGCTCCAGCTTGCTCAGCGTGACGGTTACATTGTTTTCAGATTTTTCCAGCGCAAATGTGTCCTCTGCCGGTTCCGGCGGCACGACGCTCGTATTATAAGCCTCAATCTCATAGAGGTACTGATAGTTTGGTACATTTGCCGGCCACTCAAATTCTATCTTAATATACTGCGCTTGCGTCGGCGTAAACTTAACGTCATAAACTGTTGACTTTATCTCTTCCAATGGAACAACGGCGGATACATCCGCGAAGGTATCGTCCTCTGAAAGATAAATCCCGGTAATATGATTCTCTAATTTTACATTCGCACGGATAATCATCCGATCCAACGTTTGAAGTTCGCCCATATCGTATGTCAATGAAAACGGAAGCGTATTAACGGTGTCCTTATTATCAACGCTGATACCGGTTCCCACCAGATCTCCATCGGTGGCGGCGTGTACAGGTTTAGGCCCCAATCCATCAATAACGGCATTCTTGTGTAGCAGAAAACTCTGCGGCGTACCTTTTTTACTATACAATTCGATTTCCTGGATTGTCCTCTGATATCCTCTGCCATCCCCTTCTCCGGGCGAATCTATTGTAAACCTTATCCAGCGTCCCCATGTCTGGTCAAAGCTGATAACATTTTCTGCAGTTGTCTTCTGCCCAATAACCGACGCCCATTGTGAGGCGGGCGTAGAAGTTCTATATTCAATTTTAAGGGTATCTTTGGAATTTTCTGTTAAGAACGCAAGGTTTTCCGCAGTAAAAACAACCTGGTCAAACCACTTGCATTCCCCCAAATCATAATACAGAATGATTTTTGAACAGGCCAGATTAAACGAACTATGCTTTGTTTCCGGGTTCCCATCCGTAAAAACCTTTAGATCCTCGGGTTTTGGTATTCCGGCAGGATCATGCAGGGGCATATCAGCATTTGTCATAAGCGGTCTGTCCAACAGCAAATTTCCCGTTTCCGCCCCAACGCCGACAGCCGGGATTGCAAACAGGCTCAGCAACACAGTAATACAAAGCAATAACGACACTAACTTTTTCATATTAACGCCTCCATAGTTTTCAGATTTTATTATGATCCTGAAAATCCGCTCCATCGCAATATGGTTTTCTCTCTTTTTCAAAAATAACGGCTTTTCTCACCCCCATCGCGCCAAATCATTTGCCTGCCGCCGGCCAGAACCGCCTATCCGGTTGCATACTGCCGTATATCGTATGGCTGCAGGGTCTTTTTATCCCATACAAAAACCTGCAGGGTGCTTTCCCCCTCTGCCGGGATGCTGACCTCCAGCGCATTGCCGCCCTGCTGCAAAGCTGCGGCGCTTTCCATGCGTTCCCCGCCGGTTGTCACCGCTGCAATGTACAGCCTGTTGTCCAAATCGGGCGATTGAAACGCAATGCGGTATGTTTTGCCCTTTTCAATCACCGCAGCAGGCGCGCCTTCTGCGGTTTGCAGGGTGATGTCCCCAGCCGCAGCCGGTTCCATCTGCCCTATTTTGGGCGTTGAGATGACAAGCTGCACCTCGCCCGGGATGACGTATGGGATATACACATCCGCTCCCCAGTAATTCAGGCTTTGTTTGGTTACGTTATACGAATTGGGTACAAACGTCATCTGCGCACCATCTTCTACAATCTTCACACCGGCCGGGTTGTGGATATACAGCGTCCGGCCGTCTGCTGCCTGCCCGATAATTTCATGCGCAATGCCGGCGCCGTTTGAAAAATACATCCGGCTCGCAAGGCCCTCCAGCGCCCCTGCCGGCAAATCCCGGTCTACCGTAATGGTGTTTTCCCCCTTTCCCCCGCCGACCTGCTCGGTGGTGGAAACCACATTGGCAGAAAAGTCCGGGTTGCCGGTAAAGACCTTATCGCCATACCGGATTTCGCCCTCGCTGTAAAGGTAACAAAATTCCGGCTGGTTTGTCTGCTTGTCCATGCGCAGCAGCGCAATGCTGCCCCGGAACCCAATCCCCTCAACATTGCGGACAACGTCGTCCTCCGATACATACACAATGTCCTTTTTATTGCCCAAATCAATCACCGCAGCCGCTGCTGTCGGGCTGTCTGCAAAATCTATCCAGCGGACACTTTGGACAAACGCTGTTTCACCGCTTTTGGTGCCCTCGTACACACCGGCAAACTTGGTGACCTCCTCCGGCGTTACCTCCCGGTGCTGATAAAAATGCGGCGCAGGATAGTCCCATGCATCGCTGCCGTCCTCCTTCGCCCGTCTCAATGACGGAATCTCTGAAAACGCAACCATCGCGCCCGGGACACCCTTGATAAACGCATGGAACGTGTCATCTTCTGTCATCCCGCGCCACTGGAACGTAATATCCTTATCCGTATCCACAATTCTGTAATTCTTTACATAATTGGTATAGAAATTCGTGCCGGCGCAGCTGTTGGCTCCAAACCGCTCTATCATGTATGGCCGCAGTTTCTCCGCCACCGGCTCGGGAAGCGCCAAATCCGTTATCAATTCGCTGTTCTCGTCCTCGCTGCCGCGCAAAACATTCTCGTGGACAGCGCCGCCCTTTAACCGCTGTAAATCCAGGGTATAGGAATGGGTTTCGTCCGTGCCGATCTGCATCACCAGCCGGCGGTTCATGTCAACCCCCATTTCCTCCGGCAGCAGCATGGAAGCCTCTATCAGCTGCACCTGTTTCCCATTCGCTTCCCCGCTGTCATATGCCAAAACGCTTGCGCGGCTGGACTGGTATTGATACCGTTC
>CALGRC010000236.1 GCA_937959315.1 uncultured Clostridia bacterium
ACCTACATAAAAATCAACCCCACCCCTCAAGAATGAGGGGCAGGGGAGCTGAAGTGTGCCTTAGTGCACTTTTTTATGGTTTGATTTTCTGAAAAAATATGATATAATAGACACTGCATATCCAGTTGTATGGCTGGTAGAAATTGAGGGATGGAAATGGCATCGGAAAAGACCAACGCTATGCGGATTGCCGACCGGGCAAAGGTGGGCTATACCGCACATACATACGATCACAGCGACGGCCAGATTGACGGCCTGGCCATTGCCAAAAAGACGGGCCAGGACCCGTCGCGGGTGTTTAAAACCCTGGTAACACATGGCACAGGCGGTTATTTTGTATTTATGGTGCCGGTTGCCTGCGAACTGGATTTGAAAGCGGCGGCGCGGGCGGCCGGTCAAAAATCGGTGGAAATGATAGCGGTAAAGGATATCAACAAGGTCACTGGTTATATCCGCGGCGGCTGTTCGCCCATTGGTATGAAAAAATCCTACCCGACTGTACTGGACCAAACGGCGCTGGCGTTTGACACCATTTTGTTTTCGGGCGGGAAAATCGGCACACAGATGGAAATGGCACCTGCCGATTTGCTGTCCCTTTGCGGGGCGAAAACGGCCGATATCATTGTAAAACCATAGAAAGGATGAGGAAATGATGGAAAAAAAGATTGCGATTGAAGGCATGGCGTGCGCCCATTGCAGCGCCCGGGTGGAAAAGGCCTTGCAGGCAATTCCCGGCGTAACGGCAAGGGTGGAGCTGGCCGAAAAGTGCGCATATGTGCAGGGGGATATGCTGGATGATGCGGCGCTTAGGCAAGCTGTAGAGCATGCGGGCTATCAAGTGGTGGATATACAATAAACAGGGCTGGGGAGGTTTGGTTGATATGATTTGTGAACAATGCGGGGCATTGCTGCCCGATGATGTAGAAGTTTGTGATAACTGCGGCTACAAGCTGCACCAGCCGGATACCGCCGCTGCGCCGGAAACAGACGGCAGCGAATATCAGCATGGGGAGCGGATGCCAGCGCTGAAGGATGCTTTTGTGCAGGAGCAGGCGGCAGGCAAAAGTGAACTGCGGGTGATCCTTATCCGGATTTTCAGCGCGATAATGGCGGTGCTGACGGTAGTACTGTTTTTTATGGGCGCGCACCTGATTTCCCAGGCGGCGCTTGGCGGTAGCAGCAGCCAATCCATTATGGGCAGCCTGTTTGCCGGCGGTATGTTCAATTCTGCCATGCTGCTTGCCGGCGTCGCTTACGCAGTGCGGGCGCTGGGGCTGGTGCTCGGCTCCATGCTGTTTGTGATGGGCTGGAGGAAATAAAAAAGCAGGGCGGTGTGATACCGCCCTGCTTTATGCCTTCCGTTCAAATTCTGTCATACACCGTTTGCAGCGGATCCGCACCCGCCCTACCCCTTTGGGAATGCGCACCAGTTCCCGGCATTTGGGGCAGCGGAAATATTTGTGCGTCTGGTCAGCCGAAATGGTGCGGCGCATGCGGAACCATTTGACAACAGGCCCCCACAAGCGCATAAACGCATCATTTTCCCGCCTGCGCCGGTCAATGTTGCGGGAAAATACGCGGAACAGTACCAGGGCTGCCAGCAGATAGACCACTGCCATCAAAATGGGGTATGCAATGGAAAAGCGGAACAACCGCGCAATAAAGGAAATGATGAATCCGATTATCAGCAGGGCGACCGACAGGGGGTCGATGCCGTTCCTGCCATATAAAACCCGTGCAAGCCAGTTCATAAGAGACCTTCTTTCTAGTTCTTTATCTGTATGATAGCCTTTGCGCGGGCATCTGTCAATAGGAAATCTGCAATGTTTACAGAATCGTTACATTTGATACATAAAGTTGGAGGAACGAGGAAATTGGCGAAGAAAACAAGCGGCCTGATCCGCCGCTTTATACCGTATTTTAAAAAATACTGGTGGATTTTGGCGCTGGATTTATTCTGTGCGGCCTTAACCACCGTGTGCGAGCTGGTGCTGCCGCTCATTGTGCGGTTTATTACCGATACCGGGGCAAACAATCTTCAGGCGCTGACTGTACAGGTGATTTTATCGGTAGGCGCCCTGTATTTGGTGCTGCGTATCATCGACATGGTGGCAAACTATTTTATGGCGTCGGTGGGGCATGTGATGGGTGCGCGCATTGAAACGGATATGCGGCGGGATTTGTTCGGGCATTTGCAAAAGCTGCCCTATTCTTATTACGATAATACCAAAATCGGGCAGATTATGGCGCGTATCACCAGCGACTTGTTTGATGTGACCGAGTTTGCACACCATTGCCCGGAAGAATTTTTCATCGCAGGGTTAAAAATCACCGTGTCGTTTGCCATCCTTGCGTCGTTTAACTTTTGGCTGACGCTTATCATCTTTTCCATTTTGCCGCTCATGCTGGTCTGTTCCATGTATTTTAACCGCAAAATGCGCCGGGCGTTCAAGGCGTCCCGTGTGCAGATTGGTGAGCTCAACTCTCAGGTAGAGGATAGTTTGCTGGGTGTGCGGGTGGTCAAATCGTTTGCCAACGAGGGCATTGAAGAACAGAAATTTGAAGAGGGCAACCAGGGGTTTTTGCGTATCAAAAAGGTGATGTACCGCTATATGGCAGGGTTCCAGTCCACCACCCGTATTTATGATGGTATCATGTACATCACGGTGGTGGTGGCGGGCGCGCTGTTTATGATATATGGAAAAATCACCCCTGCTGATTTGATGGCCTATCTTTTGTATGTGACCACGCTGCTCACCTCCATCCGGCGCATTGTGGAATTTACCGAGCAGTTTCAACGTGGTATGACGGGGATTGAACGGTTTTTGGAAATTATGGATGCGCCGGTGGACATTACCGACGCCCCCGATGCTAAGGTGCTCAAAAATGTCCGCGGCGATATCCGGTTTGAACATGTGTCCTTCCGGTATCAGGATGACAAGGAGGATGTGCTGCATGACATCAACCTGCATGTCAGCCCTGGAGAAAATGTGGCGCTGGTCGGCCCGTCGGGCGGCGGAAAGACCACCCTTTGCAACCTCATCCCACGCTTTTACGAGGTTATGGAAGGGCGCATTTTGGTTGACGGGCAGGATATCCGCACCCTGACCCAGGCATCGCTGCGCGCACAGATTGGTGTGGTGCAGCAGGAGGTGTATCTGTTTTCTGGGTCGGTATTTGAAAATATTGCCTATGGCCGTCCCGGCGCCTCGCGCGGGGAAGTGGTAGAGGCGGCTAAACTGGCGGGCGCCCATGGATTTATCAGCGATTTAACCGAAGGCTACGATACTTATGTGGGCGAGCGGGGGGTTAAGCTCTCCGGCGGGCAGAAGCAGCGCATTTCCATTGCGCGGGCGTTTTTAAAAAACCCGCCCATCCTCATTTTGGATGAGGCGACCAGCGCGCTGGATAATGAAAGCGAGCGGATTGTCCAGCAGTCGCTGGAATCGCTGGCTAAGGGGCGCACCACGTTTACCATTGCCCACCGGCTGTCCACCATCCGGCATGCGGATACCATATTGGTGCTCACTGGGGATGGCATTGCTGAGCGCGGCAGCCACGAGCAATTGATGGAACGGCACGGATTGTATTACCAGCTTTATACCATGTCTAATCCGGTGGACGGAATGTGAGCGGAAAGGGGTGCAAATTGCATGCAGTGGACAAAAGTGACCATTGATACCACTTCTGCCGGTATTGAACCGGTGACAGGCCAGCTCTATGAGATGGGGATCCAGGGGCTGCAAATAGAGGACCAGCAGGATTTTGCAGAATTTTTAGAGCACAATGCCCCTTATTGGGATTTGGTGGATCAGACGCTGGCTGACCGTATGGAACAGTGTGAAACCAAGGTCATTTTCTATTTGGAGGAGGATGAGACACTGCCGGACAGGCTATCTGCCGTCCGGGATGCGGTAGCTGCCCTGCGGCGGATGGACCAGGATGGTATGTATGGACGGCTGGAGGTGGAATCCGAAGGGGTACAGCAGGAAGACTGGGCCAACAACTGGCGGCAGTATTTTAAGCCGCTGCCGGTGGGGAAGCGGGTACTGATACAGCCCGAATGGGAGCCGGGGGCAGAAACCGGGGGGCGGGTGGTATTCCGCATTGAGCCGGGTATGACCTTTGGCACCGGTACCCATCAGAGCACCCAGCTTTGCATCAAAGCGCTGGAGGATATCCTTTCGGGCGGCGAACGGGTATTGGATATTGGCTGCGGCACGGGGATTTTGTCCATCATAGCCTTGCTGTTGGGGGCAGATACCGCCGTTGCGCTGGATGTTGACCCGGCCGCCAGGCACGTTGCCTATGAAAACGCCGCGCGCAACGGCATTGGCCGCGACCGTTATACTGTGCTGTGCGGGGACATATTGGCCGACGGTGAATTACAGCAAAAAATTTCCGGGAAATATGATGTAGTGGCGGCAAATATTGTCGCGGATGTCATCATTGCCCTGCTGCCGCTGGTACAGACATTGCTGAAAGAGGACGGGACGTTTTTGTGTTCGGGGATCTTGGACGAGCGGTTGCCGGATGTGCTGGCAGCGATGGATGGCAGCTGTCTCACGGTACAGCAGGTGCAGCAGGATGGCTGCTGGGCGGCTGTTACCTGCAAATTTTGTGAAATGGCTTGACTTGTACCGGGTCGGGTTGCTATAATAAAGGAATGGGGCGCAAAGTATGCACAGGTTTTTTGCCAATCCGGCAGATATTCACGATGGTTTGGTTATTTTGACGGGCGATGAGGTTGCGCACATGGGCAGGGTGCTGCGGCTGCAATGCGGAGATCAAGTAACTGTCTGTGACGGGCAGTGCAGGGAATACCGCTGTGTTATCCGTGTGCTGGATAAACAGTCTGCCCGGCTGGAAATTATAGGGCAGTCGGAAAATACCGTGGAGTGCCCGGTGGATATTACGTTGTATCAGGGCCTTCCCAAGGCTGACAAAATGGAATATATTATCCAAAAATGCGTCGAATTGGGCGTAAATTGCATTGTGCCGGTCAATACCCGGCGGTCAGTGATGAAAATGAAAGATTATGAGAAAAAGCAATCCCGCTGGCAGCGGATTGCTTTGGAAGCTGCTAAACAATGCGGGCGGGGGATTATCCCGGCTGTAGGCAGCGTCTGTTCGTTGGAAGACGCGCTCTCGCAGGGGCGGGGGCTCAAGCTGATGCCCTATGAATGTGAGCGGGGAAAAAGCATCCGTACAGCACTGCAGGCCAACCCGCTGGCGCGGCAGGTCAGCATCTATATCGGCCCGGAAGGCGGCTTCGACCCAGTTGAGGTTGCGCTGGCAAAGGAGCAGCGGGCATGGGTGGTGTCGATGGGCCCGCGCATTTTGCGGACTGAGACGGCGCCGGTTGCCGCTGTAGCGGCGGTGCTGTATGAACTGGGTGATTGGTAGGAAAACCAAAAAAGGAGAGTCGGGAATGAAACAGAACAAGCAAATTGATAACCGCACATTTCACACCAACCGGATATTGGCGGCAACTATAATTGCCATTGCATCCCTGCTGGTGCAGCTGATGATACACAACGGACTGACCAATACCGGCACGATTTTGATTGCGCTCAAAGCATCGCTCATCCTGTCCTTTCTCTTTTTGGCGGCGGCGGTGTTTTTCTTGATAATTGCCATCATGAAAGACCGTTCGTATCTGGAATATACGGTATTTGCTGCGTTGCTGGCAGTGGGGTATTATATCATCCACGGTGTGCCGGTGGTGCATGTGGGGAACTGGACGCTGTTCAATTCCCGCCATTGGGAGTACATTGTGCTTGCCTTTAATTTGCTCTATTTGGTTATCAGCTTGTGGTACCATACAGTGGCCGGACGGTCTAAAAAGCACAGCCGGCGGCATACAAAATAAAAGTTTGCTTTTTTATTGCAGTTATGTTACAATTTTGTATTGTGATTGACATTTGAATGACGCCGTGGTAAGATAGCATTGGAATACTGTTCCCTTAGTATAATGTGAACTGATACATTTCCGGTTGCTTCTGCGGGAGGTCCCCTTCCCGCAGAAGATTTTTTTTGCTTATCAAACAAATGCCAGGCTCCATAAAGGGGCCTGGCATTTGATAATTTAGACGTTTTTTATTCTTCTTCAAATAAATAGGAACGGTAGGCCTGTGCCAGCCGGTTCCATGTGTTTTTGTCTACATTCCCGGTGATGGGCAGCCCGGCGGCTTTTTGAAATTCCTGCACGGCGTCTGCTGTCTGCTGGTCGTAAATACCGTTGATTTGTACTTTTGGGAAATTTTGATACCTGTCGCCAATAGAGCGCAGCATAAGCTGGATAAGATATACTGCATCCCCTTTGTATTTTTGTGTAATCTCTTTGGTGTTGGGCGGGAAAACATCCACCGGCACCGGCCGGTCGTAAAATTTGGTAATCAGGATATATTCGGCAACAATAGCATCCCACGTTTCGTTATCTACAATCCCGGTCGGGTCCAGGCCGTAATCCAATTGGAAAGCCCGGACTGCCGCGGCTGTTTCGGGGCCGTAAATCCCGTCGGGATTTAACAGGGGGATGTTTGGATGGATGGACGCAATCCGCCTTAAGTACCGCTGGATTTCAAAGATATTGGCCCGTTCGTCAAATTTGTTGGTGGTATTTGCCATGGAATTTATCCTCCTTATTCAGATTGCGAGGGTACCTGGCCGGGGAATTGGCCGGGCGACCGCTGGGCGCCGTTGTACAGGGTAGAATATGCCTCTGCAATGGCATTCCAGGTGATGGGCCCCACCAACCCAGTCGGGTCAAAGCCAAATTCCCGTTGGAACGCAAGCACGGCATCTTGGGTTGCTTCATCAAAATTCCCGGTGACACTCACCTGCGGAATCTGCGGGAAGACTTGTGAGATAAATGCCAAATAGGTTTGCAGGGTGGAAACAGACGGTCCGCTCATACCCAGCCGCAGGACATATCCCGGATAGATGGCGGCATTAAACCCCCAGTATTCGGGCGGCACTGTCTCGGCAATGCCGGCGTATACGTCGTAAAGCGTATTCCAGGTGTTTTCCCCTACCAGCCCGTCTACCGCCAGCCCGTAGGCCCGCTGGAAAGCGCGCACGGCGTTTTCGGTCTGCTCGTCAAAAACGCCCGTAATACGCGGCGCCGGGATTTGCGCATTGAAATCGCCTACCACGCGCAGATAATATTGCAATGCCTGAATGGCAGTCCCGCTGTCGCCAGGACGCAGCAGCCCGCCGAATTGTTTGGAGACATCCTCCAGGCGGATCCCCTCTGAATCCAATTCGGCAATGCGTTTGACGCCGTTGAAGATGGACAATATTTTATACCAGGTGGCTTTTCCCACAATCCCGTCCGGTTCTAGGTTGAAAATGCGCTGGAATTCCCGGACGGCGTTATAGGTTTCGGCGTCAAACAACCCGTCCGGGTTGGTGATTTTGGGGATAGCCGGATAGTTTTGGGAAATGCGGTTGAGCCGGATTTGGATAAGTTTAATATCATCGTTGGCGTCGCCAATGCGCAAGGCAGTGCCAGGATAGGATTCCGGGATGTCTTGTACCGGAGCATCCCGGACAATTTCTAAATCCGGGCCGTAGTAATAGGTGAGAATTTCATAAGGGG
>CALGRC010000237.1 GCA_937959315.1 uncultured Clostridia bacterium
TTTTTTCCACCAGCTTTTCAATGCTCGCCATGTCCTCACCTCATGTATATATAGTATCATATATAGTATCATTTGTCAAGAGGTATTTTCAAATTTTTTTATTTTTACCATAAAATATTCTTCCACTTAACAGGTTTTGGCGATACGAACAGTGTAAAAATATGTCTGGAATTGACTGCACACACTTTTTATTATCTGAACATTCTTCGTATCTTGAACAACACCCAATATCTTTTTGCGCCAAATCTTCAAAACATTCACAAATAAGTTTCGAAAATCCATCACTATAAATAGAAATACCATTTTCTTTGTCGTTCTTACTTACCAATATTCTTCCATCCGAAATTACGAATAATTTTAACAACGGCTTTTCTAAATATGTAATTGTATAATGTCTATATCCGTTTTGCGGCTTAAAAGTACGATATGAAATTGAATCAATAACATTCGCAATTCCATAAGTTATTACAAGTACCTCTGCTATTTTTGGCACCACATATTCCGTTACATTGTCACTGCCATTAACATTATCTATCATGTCATAAAAAACAGATTCAGGCATGATTTGAATATCATAGCCCGCAAGCATATATTGTTCCGCTTTCTTTTGTTTGTTACTCTTTCCATCTTTTATGGTTTTGCAATAATCATTATTACCTAAAACAAGAATATTGGTATTTTTAGTTATATTGTCCCCACAAACACCACCATAATCCGCAACGATTTGCATTGCTTCTTTTCGCGTCATTTTTTCAAGCGTGCCAGTAAATACACAAACTTTTCCATATAACGGATGTGAACAATCAAATTCTGTTTTTTCGGATTTTATATCACTTGCCCTTACATATGCCTTCCTTGTTGACATCAACTGGTGTACATCAATATTATTGTCCATCATGTGTTTTTTCATAAATTCATAACACTGCATCGTTGTTAAACAGTCTGCAACTACCCTATGCTGGCCAACAATATCAATCTGCATCCTCTTTTTCAAATCTTTTAATCTATGATGTTGATACTCTGGAAAAAGCCGTCTGCTCATCCGCATTGTATCAACAAAATCACAGGAAAACGGATTTAATCCACATTCTATCACATTATCATACAAAAAATTTACATCAAAATTTGCATTATGCCCAACTACTAACGAATCTCCAATAAACGAAATGTATTCATGAATCACTTGCTGTATGGATGGCATACCTTGAACCATTTCATTGGTAATCCCCGTTAGTTCCACAACAAATTCATCTATGCGTATACCCGGATTTATCAATTGTTGATATGTATCCACTACCTCGCCATCTTTGACCTTAATCGCGCCAAGTTCAATAATTTTATCATACTGAGGAGACAATCCTGTTGTTTCCAAATCAATCACGACATAATCATCGGAAATTACAAAAATGCTTTTTCCTTTGAAATCCCGCTTCGGTTTTGGTAAATTTAGAAATCCGTATTCCATTATAAACCGCCTCCTTTTGCCCTTATCATACCTCAAAAGGAGTTACCTGTCAAGACTTCCCAAACCGTTCCCTTAACCGTTTCCTGTCCGGTTTATCCTGCTGCAATATCCAGCAGTTTTCTAAATATTCCCGCCCGGCCTGCGTCTTTTGCAGGCTGTGGATTACCGCGTCATGCCGGTATATATAATAGTCTGTCATATCCAAATCCCCTACCGCTGTTATGGCAATGCCTGCATAATCGGCCACCGCCTTATCCTCTGCGGTGTACACGTCAAATTTTAGCCGCCCGCTGCCGTCGTCATAGTAGGGGATATTCAGTTTGGGTCGTTTTTCACCCCGCGCACCCAGTCAAAATAGCGGCCTATCAGCACCGCAGCAATATCCGTTTCAAACTGCTCGTCTATCTGCTTTCTGGTAAACTTTTTGCCTTCCCTGTTTTTGTTGACGATCAGCAGCAGCATGTCCGTCACCATATCCACGCTGGCTCCGCCGCTCTTCATCATGTCCTCTAATTGCCGCAATGTTTTTATCTTTGGCGGCTCCAACTGTACCGCTGTCCCGTCCGGAAGCGTCACGTCAAATACCTGCCGCCGAAACTGTGCCAAATCCAGCATATATCCACCCCGTTTTCAGATAATGATAGGCGGGCGGGGGATTACCCCGCCCATTCCACAGCTCAAGCCCCGGTTTTAATCTCCGGCGCGTCCTCCTCATATAAAATTAAAGTCCCATCCGCATCCTGCGGCAATGCCTTAAATTCCGCGTTGGTAACCGTCTCCTGGTCTTTGACAAACGCCAGCGCAAACCCTGCCTGGTTGCTGCCGACAATGGTTACGCGAATGTCACCGTCCGCCGGGTCGGAATACAGGAACCGCAGCAGGTATTTCTTGCGGTCATAGTTGCCAACCCCGCCGATTTTCATTGTCCGTTTCCCTTCCGTGGTGTCCTCCGTCACGCGCGCCGTTGCAGAAAGCGCCGCCAGCGTGTTGGCGTTCCATGTCATGACGCCGCTGCTTAACACCGCTTCTTCCTCGGTGATAATACGCTTTGCCACCTTGCCCAAATCGTCTGTTGCATCGTAAAAGGTCGGCGTGTAGGTCAGCGTCGCGCCGTTTTTGATATATCCCAGCAGGTTTGCCTCCGTTTCAATCACCGTGCTCTCCGGGATTTCCCCGTCAAACTCCGTAATGTACAACAGCCCGCTGCCCAGTACAATCCGTTCATTTGTCTTTTCGTTCGCCATGTTTATGTATCCCCTTTCTCTATCAGTTCCAAATCATAACTCACCTGGTACATTTCCTCGCTGTCCAGCCACAGCTTGGTTTTGTCAAACGCACACCCGTCCAAAACCGCTTCCAGCCTGGCTTCCAAATCCGGCATGCTATCCTCGGTACACAGGTACACCCGCACATACCGCCGCAGGCCAAAATTTTTTGCGTCTGCGCTGATACTCTCGCTCTCGTCGTCAATGTATACCACATACGGCGGGCTGACCTTTTGGATAAAATGGTGATAAGCGCACGGGATGCCCAGCGTTTTCAGTTTTTCATATAATTCATCCAGTCCCATTCAGCCGCCTCCTCATGCGCTCGTCCAATTCTTCTACCTTTTTTTGCGCTTTGCTCCAATGCGGGTAGGCTTTGGTGCTTCCCGTGCCATTATGTATCACATGTCCGTATTCCAAAAGGTGCGTCAATCGGTATTCCTTGTTGGCTACTACATTCCGCTTGTATCCCCTGCCCTTCGCCACATTCCTTTTATAAAACGACTTTGCATATTTTCCTGTGCGCTTTGGGATAACCGGGTCATTGGAAAGGTCGTAAAGGACTTCGCCCGTCAATGCGTCAATTTCATACTGCATTGCCTCGTCCACTTCTTCGGCATATTCGTTCAGTTCCTTCATGATTTCATGCGCCAAATCTACGACATCCATATCAAACCCCCGCTTTCCCGTTTAAGTACAGTTCGGTCTTTTCGTCGTCACGGTCATAGGTGCGGTAGACGTTGTAGCGCTCCCCGTCCAGCTCCACAGCGTCTTCCCCGTCATATTCAAACGTCCACACCACCAGCACCCGCTCCGGCTTTAACCCGGCCGCCCCCGCTGCAAAAAATTCCTTTTGCCCCGCGCTGTACTCATTGGCATAGACGGTGCGGCGGGTTTCCTGCACGCTCTGGTTGCCGTACTTGTCAAACGTATACCCGCCTGCGCCAATGAGCGTAACTTCCATCTCACGCACGGTAATCACCTGCCAGCGACAAAGATATTTTGAGCGCCTGATAGGACTGCTCGTATTGCACAGCATCCGGGTTAGAGCCAAAATATGCCTTGCAGTATACAATTACTGCCCGGACAATTAAGGGGTCGTCCGTGTTATCCGTTTTCACGCCGGACAACCCCAAATCCGCCACACAAGCGGCAATCAACCCGTTGAGCTCGTCGTCGAAGGCATCTGTTTTGATGCGCAAGGCCATCTTTACCGCTTCCAGCATGGCTTGCCCCTCCTTTAGCCGGCAGAGGCCGTTTTCATAGTCAGCAATGTAAACGCCTTGTCGTCAATCAACGCGCCCTCGCCGCGCGCATATCCGCTGTATACAATGCTGTGTGTCTTAATGTCGCGGTCGGTATCCACCATGATGTCATGTACCATGTTGTACACCACTTTTTTGCTGTCGCCAATCAGGATTTCACCATCTGCCAATGATTCCTCCACTTTGACCGTTCCTCCCAGCAGTACGCCGTTGGCCCCTGCCTGCGCCGACGGCTGGTAAATGGGACGCCCTGTGGTGTCCACCATCGACACAATCTGGTTATACAGCGTCGCATAGTTGACGTATACTATCACATTATTGGCACGTTTGAGCAATCCGAACGCCTTTGCAACATCCTTATAGGCCAGCTCGGTTGCCGCACTGGTGATTTTGTTGGCTGTGTTGACACCGCCCTTTACCGTACTGATTACATCATCTGCCAGCGCCTCGCCAATGTTGGTGCTGATTTCGTTCACCAGGTAACTTTCCAGCGCATCGATGCTCATTGCCGCCATCGCATATGAAATATTGATGGTCTTTGCAAAATCATTGCCGGACAGCGTAACCTTTGCAAAGGTGTTCTGCTCATCGGTTGCAGCCGTATTTTCGCTTGTCTTTGCAGCTTTTCCGGCCTTAATTTCCGTATGTTTAACCACCTCTAAAATGGTGCCGGTACGGTAGATGGTAATATCGCCCATAATGGCATGCTGCTGCGACACCAAGTCCCAAATCTGGTTGAGCATGGTGGTTGGCAGCACCGCGCCGGTATTGGCCGTGGTGTGCGTATAAGCGCGCCGCTCCACGTCAGACAAATCCTTGTCCAGCATGGTTTTTAAAAACGCGCTGCGGTATTCCGGCGAATCCGCGCCGTAGGTGCGTTCCTCTTTTTTATCCTCCGGGAATGCCCGCACCACCGTTCCAGCTTTCCCATCTGTAATATCCGCAAGCAATGCTTTTCGCTTTTCCGCCGCGTCCAAAATGCCCTTGCGCTCCTCTTTCAAAGCTTGCACTTCCGTCTCCAGCGCATCCAAATCCGCGCCGTCCTGCTCTACTTCTGCCGCAATTGCCGACATCCGTTCCTCAATTTCCGTCAATCTGCTCATACTTCTACCTCCAGTAATAGTTTGATTTTCTGCCTTTTCCGCGCCAGCGCCTCCCGCCGCTCAGCGTCAATCACTCCGTCAACCCAAGCACGCGCAGCTATATCTGTATCGCCGTTTGCCGGTATGCTCACGGCGGATACATCGTACACCTTTTTGATTTTCTCTATCGTCCGCGTATGCGTCTGCCTGTCATAGCTTTCCTCCGCTATGGTAAACGCCCACGACATCTTTGTAATAAGCCCGTTCCGGATTTCCTCGTACAAATCTTTTGCCGCCGCCGACTTAGACAAGTCCGCGCAAATTTTCAGCCCGTGCGCATCCGCCTCCAACGAGAGCGTACCGTTAGACAGCCGCGCCATCACCTTGCCCATATGGTCGTACTGCATAATCACGTCGCTTACGTCCGCGCCGTCCAAAGCACCCCGCGCAATTTTTTCAAAGTATTGCACACCGTCTATTTCATACAGCACATACGGCGTGTCAAATGTGGTCGCATACCCTTCCACGCAAAACCCGGCGTCACCCTTCCGCTCTGTCTGCGGTTCCAGCAGCCCCGCCATCCGGTATTCCCTGCCCCTGCATATCGGCATGTTCCATCCCTCCATCCAATTTCGATACTTCCGCATATTCCCTGCGGATAAAATGCTTGTCCCCTTCCGGCCCGATACCGGCCATGTTAAATATCTCCAATCCCTCGTTGTGCGTCAAAAACCCGCGGTCAAACAGCTGCGTCACAATGTTAAGCTTGGTCTGGTTACTAGCGTATTGCAGCCGGTTAGCAGTAAACAAAATCTGGCTGCCAAATGCCATCTGCCTCCCGGTAAACGTCATATTGCTCATCACCAGCGACAGCTGCAGCGCAAACGGTTCCAGCTTCCCTTCGTAGTAGGCGTTCCACTCGTTTTCATCAAATTCGTTTTGCAGTATCTTCTGGTTTGTCCCAAAATACTGATAGACGTTTTCCTGTATCAGCCGCATCTGGGACGGGTTTACAATAAACGGTTCGCTGGTAATCTGCTTGACGTCCGCATACTTTGCGTCAAACATCATCACCCCGCCGGATGAAGCCGTCAGATTATCCCGGACAAACCGTTCCCGCTCGGCTTGTATGTCCTTTTCCTTCAGCGTAGACGCCAGACGCGCCAGAAACCGGATAGACGCCGAGTTTTTCACACCCTCCCGGATGCCCTCGTTCTGCGTATGAATCAGCTGCATGGTCGGGTACAGCGCTTTGTTGTCCTCTCCGAAAAAGTCGTCCTTGTACTGGAACTGCGTCAAAATCCCCGCGCGGGCAAGCTCTATGCTCCCCTTTTGCCCGGTGCCGAATATGTACCGCAGCCACGGCTCCCCGCCAACGTCCAAAATTTCGCACCGCTCTGGCAGCACCGGATAATAGCCGCAGATGGTCTGCATATCCCGCTCATACAGCGGCACAATAAATGCGTTGTTGTTGACGCTGAAAATGGTCGCCAGCCGGTACAAAAATTTGCTGGTATCCATGTAGGGGTTGGGCTGAAATTGCAGCGCACGTTCCAGCCCGCGTCCGGCAGACCCCTTTAATTCCGGCTTGAATTTGCTGCAATGGGTGGCAAACGTATGGATAGCCGCACGCGTCAGCTCCATTTCATACAATCCGCCCTCAAACGAGGTAAAGCACGGCGTATAGGCCGTCAGCGTCTGAAAATACCCCCGCAGGGCCGAAAGCGCCTTTTCTTTTTTAAAAATCTTTTCAAACAGCCCCAATTCTCAGTCACCACCATTCAAATTCACATACTCGTCATATTTGTCTTTGAGCACCTTATAGGCGCAAATCAGCGCCACGGTGCCATCTATCCTGCGTCTGGCGTCCAGCCCCTTTACCGGCTGGATATTGCCGTTGATGTCCGCCTTGACATCGGTATTCAACAGGCACATCTTATCCACCGGGTTGTTGTTGTACACCACCAGATGTTGCGCAAAATCCGCTTTCAAATCCTTCATGGGCTGCGACAGGCTCAATACCCCCTGCCGCACAGGTATCATCGCATTTGCGCCAAATTCTGCCTTAAACTGCGCCAGCAGTGTATCGTCGATATGCCACGGGTCATAGCCAATGAACAGTACGTACAAATCCTCCTGCTCCCTCAGTTCGATAAACCAATCCAGAAACACCCGCTTGTCTACCTTTGCACCAGGGCAAACCCGCATAAACCCCTGCTTTACCCACAAATCATACGGCGCGTTGTCCCGCTCCCGGCGGATACCGTTTGCCGTCATGGTATCCAGCACCGTTTCCGGTATCCAGTACATAGATTTTACATATAGTTTCGGGTCGTCAGGCCGCATACAGACCGCCTTTGCTGCGCTCAAATCCACGCTGTCCGCCGCATCCATCCCGCCAATGCAGTAATCAAACGGGATGTCAAACAGTTCCTCATTGTTTGCCTCCTCCCAGCGCAGCCACGCGGACGCGCTGTTTTGTTTTAAGTTAAAATCCTTAACCAGCACTGTTGCTTTAAACGCCGGGTCATTTTTTGCCTTTTCCACACACTCCCGCAAAAACGACACCTTTTTTATCGTCCCAAGGCCGGGGTTTGCCTTAATCCAGCACTCTTCTTTGTCCCACTCGTCGGCGTCGTCCAGCTCATAGATAAACGGCAAAAACCGCTCGTCTTTGATGGTTCCATCTAAAACGCCGCACGCATAGTCGTATTGACTATCAAATATCCCGTCGCGTACAAACCCATTGGTGGTAATACAAAACAACAGCGGCTGCTCCCGGCTGGACATGCTCTGTTTCATCAGGTCATATATATCTCGGTTTTTTATCGCCGCAAGTTCGTCCACCGTTACTAGGTGGCTGTTCAAACCATCCAGACTGTTGGTATTGCTGGCTAGTGCCTTGATAAACCCCATATTGTACGGGAAATACAAATCACTCATCCGTTTTTTGATGTTGCGGGAAAGCTCCGGCGACTGCCGCACCATCTTATAGGTTTCGGAATACCCCTTGTTGGCCTGGTCTTTTGCCGTCGCAATGATATAACATTCCGGCGCGCCCTCCCCGTCGTTTACCAGCATATCCAGGTTGACCGCCGCCATCTCGGTGGTTTTCCCGTTTTTTCTCCCCTCTATTGTCAAAACCTCGTTGTACTTGCGCACGTTATTATCATCTACAAAACCAAACACCGCCTGGAACCGGGCTTTTTGAAAAAGCTCCAGCTTCAGCGGCGTCCCAATTTTCCCCTGCGACTGTTTGCAAAACCGTTCGATAAATCCAATGTGCCGGTCGGCGATTTGTTCGTCAAAATGATATTGCCCTGGCTGGTACATGGCGTTCAGCAGCCGTTCAAACACTTGCTTGATACGCTTGCAGGCTATGATTTTCCCATCCAGTACGGCTGTCCCATATTCCTCTAACGCGCTCATGCTTCCCCACGCAGGTAGGACAACAGCTCGTTGTCTTTCCTGCCGTCATCCGGCAGCATGTCGGATAGCTGCTTTAATACGGCGGCATGGTTTTTTATCATGGTGTTATAAATCTCCACCTCCGGGCTTTTTTTCGTGCCGTACTGGTTTTCCCCGTTTTTATAGGTGGATACCGCACCGTTTTCCGTAATATCCCTTTGCAAATCCTCCAGCGTCACCGCCATAAACGCGGCATTTTCAATCAGCGACTGCATAACGCTCTGCCTGTTTTCATCCGCTGAAGCAAACAACTTATACAGCCGCCGGATTTCCGCGTCAATCCGCTGCTGTTTTGTCTTTTCTTTTTTTCCTGCCATGCACTACACCTCCCCTCGCGCGTATCCCGTGTCAAAATTCTTGTGCCCTTCTCGGTTCCCGTGTGCCCATTTATAAATTGTTAGATGGGGGGAGTATATCCCCGCTCTCATCAAAACGATACCGCAAAACAATCGGATTTTCTGTATGTTCTTTTAGCTCGTCCGCATTATGACACGTCTGGCACAGAAACTCTAAATTATTATGATTAAATACAATATCTGGATTGTTGATATTTTCCGTGGTTAGTTTGATTTTATGGTGTAATATTTTTCCCGGTCGCATACATCTTTCGCACAATCCATGCACCTTAACGATGTAAGATTCCCTGCACTTACGCCATTCTTTTGACTTGTAAAACTTCTTTGCAAAATCCTTTGCCATATTTATTACTCACCCGCCGTCCGCATCCGCCGTCTGTTATGTACGGCACAAAAAAGGACGCCCCATAAGCCCAGAGCGCCCTATCGCCTAACGATTCACTTTTGTCAGTTTACAGTATAGCATATATACAACATAACATTCCATAACATGTTTTATCAAACTTGCCGCAATGCCCAACCATGCAGCCTGCATACATGCACATAGCTATAATTCATATCCACTGCTATTCTTTCCAACGTGTTGCCATCAATATATTTTCTGCGCAATACTTCCCGGTACACCGGGTTTTCCACCGCGTCAATGGCAGCCTCAATTTCTTTGCGCACCGCAATCGATTCCAGTATCCGCCCGGATAACTCCTGTTCCAGCTCATATATCGCGCACACCGCGTCCTCCATCTGGTTGCGCCCCTGCCCGCCCTTTGGCATATCGCTCAGCAGCCGGGTCACACTCTCCGCCTTTGCCCGCCACCGCTGTATCTCATTTTCTGTCCGCTCGATGTCGCCCTGTAAGCTGTTGTACCGCCCCAGCCACTCTT
>CALGRC010000238.1 GCA_937959315.1 uncultured Clostridia bacterium
TTTGACGGCCTTGGCGTAGGCGATGTAGGCAATATTGTATTGCGCGACCGCAAGCATTTGGCTGAGGATGGCGTAATTGTTGTTGTGGTGACCATTTCTGCTGCAAGCGGCCAGGTTGTGGCAGGCCCGGATGTCATTTCGCGCGGGTTTGTGTATGTGCGGGAATCGGAAAATCTAATGGAGCAGATTCGGCAGGTTGCAAAGGACAGCCTGGCGCAGTGCCAAAAGAACCGGGTGCGGGATTGGGCGACCATGAAGGCCGCCTTAAAAAGCAAAATTTCTGAAGGGCTTTACCAGGATACCAAGCGCAAGCCAATGGTCATTCCGGTTATTATGGAAGTGGAGTAAAAAGAAAAAAGCATACCGCAGTTTAAGCGGTATGCTTTTTTGTGAAGGGGGATGGTTGTATGCCGGTGGTTTCGCATACGTTTGTACCGGTTTTTGACAGCCGGTCGCGCCTGTTGATTTTGGGTACCATGCCATCCGTAAAATCACGGGAGTCGGGGTTTTACTATGGTCATCCGCGTAACCGGTTCTGGCAGGTGCTTGCCGCGCTGGCCAATACACAGCCGCCGATGACGGTGGCAGAGAAAAAAGCCTTTTTGCTTTCTCATGGCGTTGCTATTTGGGATGTACTGCATTCGTGTGAAATCCACGCATCCAGTGACGCCAGCATTCGGCGGGAAGTGCCCAACGATATGCGGGAAATCCTATCAGTTGTGCCCATTGCGCACATCTATTGCAACGGTGCAGCGGCTTGCCGGCTGTATGAAAAGCATTGCCTGGCTCAAACTGGCATTCCGGCGGTTCAACTGCCATCTACCAGCCCGGCGAATGCCGCTTTTTCGCTTGATAAGCTGGTTATGCTTTGGGAGGCAGCAATTGGAAAATTGCCGCGGGTATAGTATAATAGGATATTAGAAAATATTGACCCAGGATACTTTGTCTTTTTCTGGTAAATCGTTGAGCAAATAGCGGGCCACTTCCAATTCCTGCATGGCTTTTTCCAGATCCCCATTGCGGATGTAGTTATCTGTTTTGAGCAGGGATATGGAAATGTTGTCAACATCTTTGTGGTTTCCCAATACCAGCATCCAGTTTTCAAATGTTTCCCATCGGTTTTTCAGTTCAGACATCGCCTGTTCAGCATCAGCATTTTGTTGGATTGCCAGGCCCAGGGCGTCCGCAGCTTTTATGACCTCTTTGGTGATGTAACGCAGTCCCATGTCGTCTGCAACAAAGACGCCTCCCAAAAGCGCCAGGATTATGATGACGATGACCAGGCTTCTCATGTGGACGCCCCCTTTGTTTTCACCTGCATGACGATATTTTGCTCATCGTCTACCGTTAGTAAAAATACTTCTTTCACCGATTTGATGTTGTAAGCCTTAAGCTGTTTTTCAATCCAGGCGATGTTAAAGCCGGATTCCTTCAGGTGGTTTTTCCGGATTTTGCCGTCTGAAACCAGGACGTAAGGCATGGTCTCCTGGTTGGGCGGTATCTGGAAATCCTCCGCTTTTAACGGGCGTTTTCCGGCCTTTGGGATGACGGTAAGTTCTCCGTTGGTTTCCAGCATTGCCATATAAACATCGCCAATGCTTAAATAATTTTTAAGCCGAAGGTCTTCAAGCAAGTCTTCTAGGTTGTAGCGGGATTTCCGCATTTCATCTTGGCAAATGATGCCGTTTTTGATGATAACACTGGGCTTTCCAGTGACGAGGTTGCGCATTTTTTCCGATTTTAAATTGATATAGGAAATGACCACTTCGGCAATAATCAGCGTCAAGATTGGAATAATGCCGTTGGCCAGCGGGATGGCAGTGTAGCTCATGGGCACGGATGCTAAATCGGAAATCATAATGGCAACCACTACTTCGCTGGGCTGCAATTCCCCAATCTGCCGTTTCCCCATCAGACGCATAGCAAAAATTACCAGGGAATACAGTATAATTGTTCTCAAAAAGGCAATCATCATACCGGTGTCCTCCGTTTTGTTAACCATTTTTCCAGTAATGCACATAAGAAATTAACTGGGATGCATAAAAAGAACCACAGCACGGAATATAAAAGGCAAATTTGCCCTAATAGGTTGCAGTGCTGGCGGGAATAGTCCCACACATTCCAGCGCAGGATAATATTGACGATGCAGCCGACAATAAGTTCCACACTGGATATAATAAAAGTGCCGGCAAAGCACTTTTTCCACAAATTGACGCTTCGCAATTTGCAGTTGGTATGGTAGAGCAGCATAAGGACAACCCCTCCGGTAATTGCCATGGTCCAGTGGGTGAATCCGCGCCAGAGCAGCTCCAGCAGGCTGTATCCAGCGCTGCCCACCAGATAGATGACGCTATATTCTTTGATTGCCGTCCCATTTGCGGTAGGCTTTGATTTTTTCATGTTTTTATTCACCAGTCCGTTTGTTTATTTCCGCCATAGTATTTGCAAATATTTCGTTTTTATAGCTTTACAGGGGGAAAAAAGTATGATATGATATCTTTATTGAAACGATTGGAAAGCTGGGAGTGATACTATGCCAAAAAAGAAACAGGAACCGATACTGCGTTATAAAGGCGTACCGATGATTTGGCGGGATGATACTGTCATTTATGGAAATATTATGGACCCGTTTTATATTCAGATGGAAATTTTAGACAAGCACCAGGTGGGGGATTTGGATGTGGCAGGCAACATCCGCGTGGAACTTATGAATGGGACGCGGATAATAAAAAAAGCGGAACGGGAAGGGCTGTACAACGCAATGGATATTGCGGAATTTTGGCTCAAGGATGCCCTGGAAGGTTAATTGTTAAAAATTTGGCGTGGTCTCGCGGAAGCAAACAGACCACGCCATATTTGATAATATGGAGGGAATGGCGATGGAACCCATGAATTTGACCATGCTGATGGATTTTTACGAAATCACCATGGCAAATGGATATTTTGTACATGGCTATAAAGATCAGATTGTTTGTTTTGATATGTTTTTCCGCAAAGTCCCGGATGACGGCGGATTTGCCATTATGGTGGGGGTAGAGCAGCTGATCGAATATGTGAAAAATTTAAAATTTGAGCCGGAGGATATTGAATATCTGCGTTCGAAAGGGCTGTTTTGCGAACCGTTTTTAGAGTATTTAGAGCATTTCCATTTCAGCTGCGACATCTGGGCGGTGGAAGAGGGGGTTCCTATTTTTCCCAATGAGCCCATTGTTAAGGTTATCGGCCCTATCATAGAAGCGCAGTTTATGGAAACGA
Source organism: uncultured Clostridia bacterium (assembly GCA_937959315.1). Taxonomy (GTDB): domain Bacteria; phylum Bacillota; class Clostridia; order UMGS1810; family UMGS1810; genus CALGRC01. The sequence continues at coordinate 3,256 of CALGRC010000238.1, forward strand.
TGATTTTGCTTACCATCAACCATCAGAGCCTGATTGCGACTAAAGCCAACCGTGTGGTGCGTGCGGCGGAAGGCCGGCCGGTGATGGAATTTGGTTCCCGGCGGGCGCAGGGGACGGGCGGCGCGGTCAATGGTGCGCGGGCGGCCTATATCGGCGGTTGCAGCGGCACGGCCTGTACCATTGCCGACCGCAATTTTGGCATTCCGGCTCTGGGTACCATGGCGCACAGCTGGATTCAGCTTTTCCCCAGCGAATATGATGCGTTTAAGGCTTATGCGCAGACCTATCCGCAAAACTGCATTTTGTTAATCGATACGTATAATGTATTAAAATCTGGATTGCCAAATGCCATCCGCGTATTCCGGGAAGAGGTCATTGCGCGCGGATACCGGCCGGCCGGTGTCCGGATTGATTCGGGCGATATTACCTACTTAACTAAAAAAGTACGCGCTGCACTGGATGAAGCGGGCATGCCCGACTGTAAAATTACTGCATCCAACTCGCTGGATGAATATATTATCCGCGATTTGCTCAAGCAAGGCGCGTGTGTGGATTCGTTTGGCGTGGGCGAACGGCTTATCACTTCGCGTTCGGAGCCGGTATTTGGCGGGGTATATAAGCTGGCGGCCGTATATCAGGATGGTAAGGAAATTCCAAAAATTAAAATTTCTGAAAATATTGCGAAAATTACCACGCCATGCAGCAAAACTATCTACCGGTTGTATTCGAATGAGACGGGGAAAGCAATTGCCGATGTGCTGACGCTCGCTGACGAGCCTATGCCGGATGGCAGCGATTATGAAATCTTTGACCCAGAGCACACTTGGAAACGGAAAATTGTGACTGATTATCATGCAAAGGAGCTGTTGGTACCCATATTTAAAAAAGCGGAGTGTGTGTATCAATCGCCCAGCGTAGAGGATATAAAACATTTTTGTGCACAGCAGGTGGATACTTTATGGGATGAGGTAACCCGGTTTGAAAATCCGCACACCTATTATGTGGATTTATCGCCAAAGCTATGGAAGATTAAAAACCGGATGCTGGAGCAGCTGAGTGTAAAGTAGAGGGGGGAGCGTACATTGAATCTGACGTTTCGGGGCGGCGTCCATCCAAGCGGCCATAAGGCGGCTACCGAAAATAAAGCGATTGTCGTGCTGGCGCCGCCGAAAGAACTGGTGTATCCAATGGTACAGCATATCGGTGCGCCGTGCAAGCCGTTGGTGGCGGTAGGTGACCGGGTGCTGATGGGGCAGAAGATTGGGGATGTGGATGCGTTTGTATCCAGCCCGGTACACAGCAGCGTTTCTGGAGTAGTCAAAGCGATTGGACGGCGCAGGCATCCCAATGGCAGCATGGTGGAATCAGTGGTAGTGGAAAATGACGGCAAGGATGAAAAAGTAGCGGAAATACATGAATATCACGATTATGCTTCCTTAGACCGTGGCGATAAGCTGCGTTTGGTGCGGGAAGCCGGGGTTGCCGGCATGGGAGGCGCGGGATTCCCTACACAAATTAAGCTGGCGCCCCCAGCCGGTACAAAGCTGGATTGTGTGATTGTCAACGGCGCCGAATGCGAACCCTATTTGACCAGCGACCATCGGGTGATGGTGGAAACGCCGGGGCTGGTGCTGGACGGCCTTACCATGGTAATGGATATCTTGGGTGTACAGACAGGGTATGTTGGCATAGAAGAGAACAAACCCGATGCAATTGCCGCTATGCAGCAGGCGGCCCGTACATATCGTGGGATAACGGTAAAGACATTGCGGACAAAATATCCACAGGGGAGCGAAAAGCACTTAATTAAGGCTATCACCGGACGGGAAGTGCCGTCCGGCAAGCTGCCGGCCGATGTTGGCGTCGTGGTCAATAATGTAGATACCTGTATAGCTGTATACAATGCCATTGCCAACCGGCATCCAGTTATATCCCGTGTGGTGACGGTTTCCGGTGCCGGGGTAATAACACCGTCCAATTTCCGGGTACGGATTGGGACGCCGTTTTCAGATGTCTTGGCGCATGCGGGCGGCTTGAGAGCGGATACAGGGAAAGTTGTGATGGGCGGTCCCATGATGGGGGTTGCGCAGTTTGACTTATCGGTGCCGGTGGTAAAGGGGACATCTGCAATTTTGGCGTTTACAAAGGCAGAAATTGAGCAAAAAGAGGATGCGCCCTGCATCAAATGCGGCAAATGTGTGGAAAAATGTCCCATGGGCTTAATGCCCTTGTTTTTAAATGCCTATGCGAGAAAAGGCGATTTGGAAAAGTGTTTGGAGTATCATATTATGGATTGCATTGAGTGCGGCGTGTGCTCCTATCTTTGCCAGTGCGAGCGGCATCCGTCACAGGCCATTAAGGTTGCCAAACAGCAGATTACAAGGAACCGGCGCGCACAGGGAGGAAAATAACAAATGGAAAATAAATTTTTGGTATCCTTTGCGCCGCATTTGCGTGGCAAGGACAGTATCCGTACAACCATGCTGGATGTCATCATAGCCCTGCTGCCGGCACTGATTGGCGGCGTATACTTTTTTGGGTTCCGGGCGCTGGCTGTGACGGCAGTGGCTGTGGTATCGTGTGTTTTAGCGGAATTCTTGTGGGATAAAGCAATAAAAAAACCCAATACGACTGGGGATTTGAGCGCAGTCGTGACCGGTATGCTGCTGGCTTATTCATTGCCGCCGGCTATTCCATATTATATGGTGGTTGTGGGCAGTGTATTTGCCATCATTGTTGTTAAGATGTTCTTTGGAGGCGTGGGCCAGAACATTGTCAATCCAGCGCTGGCTGCGCGCGCGTTTTTAATGGCGAGCTGGCCGGTGGCTATGACGCGCTATACCGCGCCGCATACCCATTTGAACTTGTTTTTTGACAATGCGGACGCAGTATCCAGCGCAACGCCGCTTGGTATTTTAAAAGAGGGGGGCGCACAGGCAGCGACCTATTTGGATTTGTTTTTGGGGAATGTGGGTGGCTGTATTGGCGAGGTATCGGCATTGCTGCTGCTCATCGGTGCAGTGTATCTGCTGATCCGTGGAGTCATTTCACTGTATATTCCAGTTACATATATAATGACAGTCGGTATTTTTGGATGGATATTTGGAGGGGAAGTGCTGTTTAGCGGTGATTTCCTGTTTCAGATATTATCGGGTGGTGTCATAATTGGCGGCTGTTTTATGGCAAATGATTATACCACTAGCCCGGTAACGCATAAGGGCGAGGTGTTATATGCGTTTGGCGCGGGGCTTATTACTGGAGTTATCCGTATTTTTGGCGGGTATCCCGAAGGGGTGACCTATGGTATTTTGATTATGAATATTGTGACCCCGCTCATTGATAAGTTTATGCAGCCGCGGGTATTTGGTACTTCAGGCCGAAAGGTGGTGGTGGAAAAATGAACCAGGCTTCTGGGCATGGAATCAAAACCATCGTTCATCTTGCCGGGGTATTGTTCCTAATTGCTTTTGCTGCCACGTTGCTCCTTACAGTGTGCAACGCAATGACAAAAGACCGGATTGCGATGCTGGAGCAGCAGGCGGAAACAGAGGCGATGCAGGCGGTGTTGCCAGTTGCGGAGACATTTGAAGAGATCCCTGGTGATGGTTCGGAAGTTGTCAAACATATATTTTGCGGCACACGGGCAGGGGACACTGTCGGTTGGTGCGTTAGCGTAACGCCGAAAGGGTATGGCGGGGAAATTAATATGATGGTGGGCGTTTCTCCTGGCGGGACGGTAGCTGGTGTTAAAATTATCAGTATGAGCGAAACGCCGGGTTTGGGTGCAAAAGCGTCAGAACCTAGCTATTATGAGCAATACTTTGAGCAGACAGGACCAATCTCTGTCATCAAATCAGGCGCCCCCAAGGACAATGAAGTGGTTGCTATCAGCGGCGCTACCATTACTTCCAGAGCGGTAACCGATGGGGTGAACGCTGCATTGGAAGCAGTAGAAACGATGGGAGGTGGGCAGCAATGAAGGCACGGGGCAATTGGGCGGTATTTAAAAACGGGCTGATTGATGAAAACCCAACGTTTATTCAGCTTTTGGGCATGTGTCCAACCTTGGCAGTTACTACTTCCATGATAAACGGCCTTGGTATGGGGCTGTCTGCGACGTTTGTACTGGCTTTTTCCAATCTTGCGGTGTCGTTGGTTCGGAAATTCATTCCGGACAAAATCCGCATTGCGTCCTATGTTGTTATTATTGCTACGTTTGTGTCAGTAATCGAAATGCTGCTCAAGGCATATCTGCCGGATATTTCAAATGCTCTCGGCATGTTTATCCCGCTGATTGTGGTCAACTGCATTATTTTAGCACGTGCCGAAAGCTTTGCGTCTAAAAACAAACCGTTGCCGTCGGCGCTGGATGGCCTTGGTATGGGGCTGGGCTTTACAGCGGCATTGACGCTTATCGGCGCTATCCGGGAATTATTGGGCAACGGCAGTTTATTAGGGGTTTCTGTGCTGGGGGCAGGATATAACCCTGCGCTCATCTTTATTTTGCCGCCTGGCGCATTTTTGGTGTTGGGTATTTTGATAGCAGTGATTAACATGATACGCGACCGGAAAAAGGGGGCTGACAGCAAATGATTGGGCATTTTTTGTCAATGGCAGTCGCCGCAATCTTGGTAGAAAATTTTGTGTTAGTAAAATTTTTGGGTATCTGCCCATTTTTGGGAGTTTCTAAAAAGACGGACACCGCGTTGGGCATGGGAATGGCGGTTACGTTTGTGATGGTATTGGCAAGTGCAATGACCTGGCTGGTGCAGCATTTTATTTTACAGCCGCTGAATGCGGAATTTTTGCAGACCATTGCATTTATTTTAGTCATTGCCGCGCTGGTGCAGTTTGTGGAAATGTTTGTGGCAAAAATGGTGCCGGCGCTCTATCAGGCGCTGGGCATTTATCTGCCGCTCATTACGACAAACTGTGCGGTTTTGGGTGTTGCGCTTATCAATGTGCAGCAAAATTATGGTTTGATAGATTCCATGTGGTATGCGTTTTGCGCCGCCCTGGGCTTTACGCTGGCCATTGTACTGTTTGCGGGTGTGCGGGAACGGCTGGAACTTGCCAATATTCCAAAATATTTGCAGGGGTTCCCCATTGCGCTCATTACCGCAGGTTTAATTTCTATTGCATTCCTGGGGTTCCAGGGACTGTCATTTTAAGGAGGGGCGGCGATGATTGGCGAAATTCTCATACCGGCGCTCTCTGTCGGCGGTATTGGCTTGTTTTTTGGCGGGTTGTTGGCATACGCTTCCATTGTATTTCATGTACAGTCGGATGAACGGCTTGACCAGGTGACGGAAGCACTTCCCGGCGCTAATTGCGGCGGTTGCGGATATGCGGGGTGCAGTGCATTTGCAAAGGCTGTAGTGGAAGACGGTGTGGAGATCACGCGCTGTAATTTGATGACAGCCGAGAAAGCGGGTATCATTGCGGGCATTATGGGTATAACGGCGGGCGCAGTGGTGAAAAAAACTGCGCGTGTGGCTTGCCGCGGCACTTGCGGGGTTGCACCGGATAAATACGAGTATTATGGATTGGAGGACTGTGTGACGGCTGTACAGCTTGGCGGCGGCCCTAAAAAATGTGAATTTGGCTGTATGGGACTGGGAAGCTGTGTGAAAGTTTGCGCATTTGATGCCATCCATATTATGGATGGCGTAGCGCAGGTGGATGAGTCGTTGTGTACTGGCTGCGGTGCATGCGCAGGGGCATGCCCAAAAGGGATTATCCATATGGTGCCATCCGATAAGCAGGTATTTGTAGGGTGCAGTTCTCGTGAGAAGGGTGTGGCAGTTAAAAATGATTGTGACGTTGGCTGCATTGCATGTAAGCTCTGTGAGAAAAAATGTATGTTTGATGCGGTTCATGTAGTGGATAATATTGCGGCCATTGATCCGGCTAAATGTACCAACTGCGGCGCATGTGCAGATGCCTGTCCAAAGAAAATCATTTTGAAAAAAGGAGCGTAAAAAGCTTGAAACGGGTGTTGTTGGGCATGAGCGGCGGAGTGGATAGTTCTGCCGCTGCGGCGTTGCTGCTCGAACAGGGCTATGATGTGACAGGGTTGACGCTGGATTTGGTTCCAAACGGCGGTGCTGCGCAGATGATTGCTGATGCGCGTACCGCTGCCCGTCAGCTAGGCATTCCGCATATGGTGCTAGAGCTGCACGATTTGTTTGGCCGGGCTGTGATACAGCCGTTTGTAGATGCCTATTTACATGGCCGGACGCCGAACCCTTGTATTTTTTGCAATCAGAAAATCAAATTTGGCGCGATGTTGGAAAAGGCACTGGAATTTGGGATGGACTATTTTGCGACCGGGCACTACGCGCGGGTGTCAGAAGAAAACGGGCAATATTTTTTAAAGGTTGCTGCTGTGCCGGAAAAAGACCAGAGCTATGTGCTGTATGGGCTAACCCAACAGCAGCTTTCGCATACATTGCTGCCGTTGGGCGCCTACAGTAAGGAGCAGGTGCGTGCCATTGCAGAAAAAGCAGGTATGGCAGCGGCAAAAAAGAAGGATAGCCAAGAGATTTGCTTTGTTCCAGACAATGATTATGCGGCGTTTATTGCTGCACGCGCAGGACGGTTGCCGCCACCGGGAGAATTTGTTGATATGGCTGGTAATGTGTTGGGACAGCACCGCGGGCTCATTCATTATACCATTGGGCAGCGGAAAGGCCTGGGCATCGCTTTAGGGCAGCCAATGTTTGTGACTGCTATTGATGCAGCCAATAACCGTGTGGTTTTGGGACGGCAGGGGAGCGAATATGCCGGCGCCCTAATAGCGGAACAGGTGAATTATATTGCGCCGGATACGCCAACGGCTCCGTTTGTATGTGATGGGCGCATACGGTACAATGGGAAGACGGGACGTGCGCTTGTTACGCCGTTGTCAGGCGGTAGTGCGAAGGTAGAATTTGAAACTCCGGTGCGCGCTATTACGCCTGGACAGGCGGTGGTATTTTACCAAGGGGATACTGTACTGGGCGGAGGAACAATCGTGAAGCAGGTTAGTGAATAGTGGAAAGGGGCTGGATTCCCATTAATAGGAATCCAGCCCCTTTTGTTTATCATCTGGCGGATAGGGCTTAATCTAATTCCAATGCTCCGGTGTATAACTGATAATAAGTGCCTTTGAGCTTTAGCAAATCTTCATGGGTACCCCGCTCGATAATGCGGCCATGGTCTAATACCATAATAGCATCGGCATTTCGCACCGTAGAAAGCCGGTGCGCAATGATAAACACGGTGCGTCCAGTCGTCAGCGCATCCATTCCCCGCTGTACAATGGCTCCGGTGCGGGTGTCGATAGAACTGGTTGCTTCATCCATAATCATAACAGGCGGATCGGCTACGGCTGCGCGCGCAATGGCAAGAAGCTGCCTTTGGCCCTGGCTTAGGTTTGCGCCGTTGCCATGTAACATGGTATTGTAGCCGTCAGGCAGCCGGCGGATAAAGTCGTCTGCACCGGCAAGCTGGGCGGCGGCAATACATTCTTCATCACAGGCATCCAAATTGCCGTAACGGATATTTTCCATGACTGTACCGGTAAAGAGATTGGTTTCTTGCAGGATGATACCCAGGCTGCGGCGTAAATCAGCTTTCTTAATCTTATTGATGTTGATACCGTCATAGCGGATTTTGCCTTCATGAATGTCATAAAAGCGGTTAATCAGGTTGGTAATGGTTGTTTTGCCTGCGCCGGTGGAACCGACAAAAGCTACCTTCTGCCCGGGCTTTGCATACAGGGAAATATGATGTAGGACGGTTTTTTCCGGTGTATAGCCAAAATTCA